>CAYPIT010000173.1:0-4062 GCA_964410825.1 uncultured Nitrospiraceae bacterium | reverse complement strand
CAGTACATCCAGCGCAAAATCCACTTCAAGTTTTGCCTGGGCATCATCTGATGCAATAGTGCGGAAGAAGTTTGGATAATTACCGCTCTGAGTCAATGCCGGATTAGTGGCTGAAGGTGACATTGAGATGATATTCGAGTCTTTATAAATTCCCATAGCCGCTTTAGTGGCTCCACTGCAAATATGTCCGAGTACTACGTGGACTCCTTGAGATACCAGCTTGGTGGCTGTATTTGTAGCTATTTCTGGTTTACAGACATCATCTTCTGCAAGAAGTTTGATCTCTCGGCCAAGGATTCCTCCCTTTGCATTGAGATCTTTGACTACAAGTTCTGCTGCCCTTACCGAAGGTATTCCGTACGATGCAAGATCGCCGCTGTGAGGTCCGGCTACTCCCAGTTTGATCGTAAATTTATCTTGCTCAGTGCAGGAAATCGTAAGAGTGGTAAATAATATTAGAACTGACAGGGTAAAATGTTTTACAGACAGGTATTTCATACAGACCTCCCTATAAAAATTATTGATAAATGATATTACAGAAAATTAGGTAATTATAGGAATTGCTGTGAGATAAAGCAAGGCATCCGAACATTATGATTGACTGTTTTGTGTATAATAATATATTACTAACGTGAGGTGTATATAATATGAAAAGAATATTAATCACTGGTGGCGCGGGTTTCCTTGGTTCTCACCTGTGTGAGAAATTGTTAAGAGAAGGCAATGAAGTGATCTGTGTTGATAATTTCTACACAGGCCGACGTGCCAATGTTATTTCATTTCTTAAGAATCCGTTATTTGAAGTAATCAGGCACGATATCTGTTTTCCTATTTACATTGAAGTTGACGAAATTTACAATCTTGCCTGCCCGGCATCACCAATTCATTACCAGTTCGATCCTGTACAGACTACGAAGACATCTGTGCACGGTGCGATTAATGTGCTGGGCCTGGCCAAACGGGTAAGGGCAAAAATTTTCCAGGCATCGACTTCTGAGGTGTATGGTGATCCGGAGGTGCATCCGCAGCCGGAATCTTACTGGGGGAATGTTAATTCGATAGGTTTTCGATCCTGCTACGATGAAGGCAAGCGATGTGCTGAAACGCTTTTTTTTGATTATAACCGCCAGCATAATTTAAAAATTAAAGTAGCGAGGATATTTAATACATACGGGCCGCGTATGCATCCAAATGATGGCCGTGTTGTCAGTAATTTTATTGTGCAGGCTCTGCAGGGAAAACGCCTGACAATTTATGGTGATGGAAGCCAGACCAGAAGCTTTTGTTATGTCGATGATATGATTGATGGTTTTGTCAGGTTCATGAATGCTCGTGATGATTTTATCGGGCCTGTTAATCTTGGAAATCCAAATGAATTTACAATTCTTGAGCTTGCTGATAAAGTTATTAAACTAACCAAATCCAGGTCGAAGATAATCTTTAAACCTTTACCGCATGATGACCCTGCCCAGCGCCAACCGGATATAAAACTGGCAAAAAAGAAACTGAAGTGGAAACCCACTGTCGAGCTTGAGGAAGGATTGAAGGAAACTATTTATTATTTCAGAAAGATCATATCTGACAGTTCAATCAGGTTGGATTTTAAGCCTGATAAGTAGCCCTTCTTACACTATCATGTCTTAATGGGCGGGTTAATTGTGACAGAGCATTCCTTATTTGCAGTGATGGTTACCTTGCGTCCGTCAACCGAGATTTTACCTTCTGCAAAAAGCTTGATAGCGTAAGGGAAAATCCTGTGCTCCTGTTTAAGTATTCTTTCAGATAGAGTATCCTCTGTATCGTCATGATATACAGGTACCGCCGCCTGTATAATAATCGGTCCGGTATCTACTCCTCTATCAACGAAGTGAACGGTACAGCCTGAAATCTTAACTCCATAGTCTATAGCCTGATTCTGTCCATGAAGCCCGGGAAAAGAAGGGAGCAGTGCAGGATGGATGTTTATGACCCGGTCAGGGAACTGATCAATTAATGCTTTGCCGACAACACGCATGAAACCGGCAAGGACAACAAGTTCCACATCTCTTTTTTTGAGTTCATCAGCGATATGTGAATAATATGTGTTCCTGTCAGAGAATTCATGAGGCTTTATCACCAGAGACTCTATCCCATGATTTCCGGCCCTTTCAATAGCAAATGCATCCTGATTGTCGGTAATCAGAACAGCTATTTTTGCAGACAAAATGCCGGTTTCAATACTGTCTATGATTGACTGAAAATTTGAACCTCTCCCTGATGCAAGAACCCCTAAAGTTAAAACATCAGACATATTCTACCCCCCTCTTGCCTTTTTCAAGACGGCCTATTATAAATGCTGATTCTTCCAGCCGGTTAAGTCTTTTTATAATCTTCCGGGAGTCGGATTCAGATACTGTAAGCACCATTCCTATTCCCATATTGAATGTTTTATACATTTCGGTTTCGGAGACAGTTCCTAATGTTTTGATTACATTAAATACATTATTGACAGGCCAGCTGCCTTTATCTATAACAAATCTTAAATTTGATTTTCTCTGAAGAATACGGGGCAGGTTCCCGGTCAGACCCCCTCCCGTAATATGAGCAATCCCTTTGATCTTATAGCTACGCATAATATTTAAGATGCTCTGGACATATATTCTGGTAGGTCGCAATAGTTCTTCTCCAAGCGTACATCCCAGTTGTCTGATCTTTTTCTTTGGGCTGTATCTCTTGATGTCAAAAAAAAGTTTTCTTGCAAGTGAATAACCGTTACTGTGAAGCCCATTTGATGATAGTCCTATTAGCACATCACCTTTTACTATTCCTGCCCCGGTAATAATTTTATTTTTTTCCACTGCGCCGACTGCAAAGCCTGATAAATCATATTCGCCTTTATCATAAAAACCGGGCATCTCAGCTGTTTCACCGCCGATCAGGGAGCAGCCGGCTATCCTGCAACCCTCAGCAATACCCATTATTACGTCGGTAGCCTGTCTCGTAGAGAGTTTTCCTGATGCAAAATAATCAAGGAAGAAGAGGGGACGCGCACCGCTTGTAATGATGTCATTAACGCACATCGCAACGAGATCAATGCCTACGGTACTGTGCTTATTAAGCATGAAGGCGATCTTAAGTTTTGTTCCTACACCGTCCGTACTGCTCACAAGAACAGGATTTCTGTATCGAGAGCTGTTTAATCTGAAAAACGCCCCGAATGAGCCTATATCGTTCATGACCCCCTGCTTGAATGTGGAGCGTGCAAGTGGTTTTATGATATTTACCAGTCGATTGCCCCTGTCTATATCGACTCCAGATTTTTTATACGTAAGATTCATGATTTCTCCTTAATTTTGATCAGTCCTGCCTCTGCAGCTTTCTGGGCTGCCGCTTTTTTTGTTTTCCCTTGACCTGTGCCAAAAAGGTCATCATTTATAAAAACTTTTACTTCAAAGATTTTACTGTGCTCAGGTCCTTCTTCTTTGTGTGTTACATATTCAGGCAAAACCCCGAACTGTGCCTGAGCAATTTCCTGGAATTCTGTTTTGAAATCAAAGACAACATTATCCGCTGTAAGTTTTTCTATCTTTGGAATTAAATACGTGAGCACAAATTCTTTTGATTTCTTATAACCGCCATCCAGAAATATCGCGGCTATAATAGCTTCAATCGCGTTTGCAAGGAGGGAAGGCTTTTTCATGCCACCCGTTATTTTTTCGCCCTTGCCAAGAAGAAGAAATGATCCCAAACCAAGACTTTGTGCAATCTCTGCCAATGTTGATTCCTTCACAGCGTATGACTTGATTTTTGACAGGTCTGCCTCGGTAAATTCTGCATATGAGCAATACAGGTATTCACTTACAATCAGCTCTAAAACAGCATCACCAAGGAATTCCATGCGTTCATTATATAAATAATCAGGGTTCTGCTGCTCGTGGGCAAACGATTTATGTGTAATAGCCTCTTTTAAGAGAGACTTATTTTTGAATTTATGTCCTATGAAGTTTTCAAGACTTGACAAATCTTTTGATGAGTATGCATGCATTAGTTCCACCGAATCCAAAGGAATTAGACATCGTAATA
>CAYPIT010000172.1:0-4100 GCA_964410825.1 uncultured Nitrospiraceae bacterium | reverse complement strand
CATCTTTTACATGGTAAAACCATAATTCACCATTGATATCAGGAGTAAACGCATACCGATAATCCAATCCCTCTGCCAGTCCTATATCGGAGTAATAATCCAGATAAAGCGTAGCATCCTGATTTTCTTTTATAGACCAGAAAAGCCCCTGCTTGTAGTAATGACCTCTTTTGCTGCTGTATCCAAAAAACGGAAAAAGAAGGCCTGTCTCGCGCTCTCTCTTAAGAGGTGCCCAAAAGTAAGGTGTATACAGAATGGGTATGTTATTGAAGCGTAAAGTACTATGCCATGCAGTGATGCTATTCTGTGATTCAGCATTTATATCACTGGCTGATATATGCCAGGCTGGAGGATCTGCATCACAGGTTGTAATAGAAGCCTTGTCAATTGAAAAAGACTTGTCCCCGATTTTTCTGACTTCTGATCCGTAAACATGAAAATTGTTTCTCTTGTACAGGATATAACTGTTAAACATAGTGCCGCGTCTTGTTTTTAAGTTCAACTCTATTTTGTCGGCTTGAATGATCGTATCTGGTTCCTCATATTTAACATTGCCGGTTATGACCGCGTCTGACGTATTTCCGTCAAGATGCATCTCATCCGCATAGAGTATTGCACTATCAAAGGCGATTTTTACCGATCCTTTAGCCAAATATGAATTTGATTCAGAAATATACTCAAGATGATCCGCGTAAATATTTGTGGGTTCCTCTGGCGATGTGAGATCGGGGAATGACAGAAATAGAACAAGCATAATTATAAAAACTGCTCTCTTGTTGATTATGTTTGATCCCTGCCTTATCATTGATTAATTATTCCCTCAGGCTGGATAAGACGCCTTTGCACCCAAGTATCTCTTTTGCTTCTCCTGTGGTGTAGAATGAACCGGTTATAAGAATAATTGTATTATCTTTGTGTTGTTTCTTGGCAATATGAATAGCCTCTTTAACCGAGCCGGTGTATATTGTTGTAGCGGTCACCTGTTGCATGTCAGACTTTGCAATTTCAGATATGATTTCCCTGAGTTTCTTTGGTGAAGCCGCCCTGTCATATTTTGCCTTTGTCAAAATCATGGAGTCAGCTATTTGAAGTAGAGGCTTCAGAATTCCTTTAATATCCTTATCATCCATAATTCCTGCGATAACAACAATTTCTTTGTCTGTGAAAATTTCCTTGATCGAATCGGCCACGGACTTTGCCGCTTCAGCATTATGAGCTCCATCGAGAATGATGGGAGGTGCCTGCGAAAACCATTCAAGTCGACCTTCAAGTCTTAAGTTCTGAAGGCCGGTTCTCACAGAAGCATCTTTAACAGGCAGCCCGCTTTGACTTAATATTTCGGATGCCCTGATAGCCAGACAGCTGTTATAAAGCTGATACTTGCCGGTAACAGGTGCTGACAGGTTTTCGTAATAATTGTATCCCTGATAATCAAATGTAATGCATTTATCATTCATTGAGATCAGGGAACCTTGGAATTCCCTGTTGTATAGGTGCAGTTCAGATCCTTTACTTTCAGCTGTATCAGACAGCTGGCTAATCGCATCAGGAATATCGGCAGCTGTTACTACAGGGACATGGGGTTTGATTATGCCGGCCTTTTCAAAGGCGATCTCAGAGATACTCTTACCGAGGAATTCACTATGGTCGAGGCTTATATTCGTAATAATCGTTATATCTGGCGAAACTATATTAGTTGCGTCGAGCCGTCCTCCCATACCGGTTTCTATAACTGCCCAGTCAACTGAATTACTGGAGAAATAATGTAAAGCCATAGCAGTTATAAATTCGAAAAATGTCGGGTTAAAATCTTCACTTCCTGTTACTTGATGAACTTCGTAAGCAAGTTTTATGACATCCGGCTCACTTATCTGCAGATTGTTGATCTTTATACGTTCTGTGAAACTAACGAGATGTGGTGAGGTAAAAAGACCGACTTTTAATCCAGTTGCGTGTAATATAGAAGCAATTGCAGATGCTGTTGAACCCTTGCCGTTCGTACCGGCAACGTGAATGGAGCGGAAGGACTTTTGAGGATGCCCCAGGAGCTGCATCAATCTGTTTGTATTTGCAAGCCCCAGTTTTATGCCGTGCTTTTGAAGGCTGTAGAGATAATTTACTGTCTTGTTATAATCGGTCAAGTCTGAAATCATTGATGTGCGAAATTGTTATACTTTTCAGATTATATGCTATTTGAAGGGTGTGGAGCGTATAACTGAAAATTAAGCTTTGTTATTCGCAAATGTCAGTGACAAAAGTTTAACAACAGTTTCTTTCAGTTCACTTCTGTTTACTATCATGTCTATCATTCCGTGATCCAGTAAAAATTCCGCTGTCTGGAAATTTTCAGGCAGTTGCTGCTTAATAGTTTGTTCAATAACCCTTGGCCCGGCAAAACCGATAAGACTTTTAGGTTCGGCAATTATAATATCCCCAAGCATTGCAAAGCTTGCCGATACTCCTCCAAAGGTCGGGTCAGCAAGTATTGAGATGAAAGGCAAGCCGGTTTTCTTGAATCTTGCGATTGCAGCAGAGGTCTTTGCCATCTGCATCAGAGAGATTATCCCTTCGTGCATTCGCGCTCCACCGGACGATGAAACAGATATCAAAGGCATTTTTTCATCATTAGCTTTTTCAGCAGAAATCACAAATTTTTCGCCTACAACAGATCCCATGCTCCCGCCCATAAAATCGAAGTCCAGCACTACAATGACAACAGGGTAGCCGCCAATTAATGCATTGCCTGATGTAGCGGCATCTTTCAGGCTCGTTTTCTTTTCAGAATCATGGAGGCGTTCCTTATAAGATATTGTATCTTTAAAATGTAACGGATCCTTTGACATCAGGTCTCCGCCAATTTCAGTAAATGAGGCATTATCGGTCAGGAGAGTAATACGCTCCCTTGCCGAAATCCTGAAATGATAATTACATTTCGGGCATATCTTGAGATTTCTATCAACCTCTTTGCGGTAGATGATCTCCTTGCAGGAGTTACATTTTATCCAGAGGCCTTCAGGAACCTTGACTCTCTTTTGGACCTTACTTTTTTCTTTTTTAAACCAGGCCATAATTATAGTAAACAGTAAGAAGTAAGCAGTAAAAAGAAATAAAAAACAGATATTTGATCAACTCAAGACTCACTAAATTACTTTCCTTATTTTTTTAACAAAACTGTTAATGTCTTTTCTTTGGGCGATTAATTTAACTATTGCACTTCCGATAATAACACCATCAGCCAGTCTGGATACAAACAATGCATCTTCGGGACCTGAAATGCCAAAACCGATTGCAACAGGTTTACTTGTAATTTTTTTCACGGAGTTTAAAGTGTTTTTCATCTGTTTGCCCAAGGAAAGTTTTGCGCCGGTGATACCAGTAATAGAAACAAAATAAACAAAGCCGGAAGCAGATGCGACTACTTTATTTATACGCTCGCGAGTGCTCGTAGGTGCAAGCAGGAAAATCGTGTCGAGCTCATGCTGTTTAGCTATTCTGATAAAATCAGTAGCCTCGTCCGGTATAAGATCAGGGATAATAACTCCGTCAATACCGGACCTGACAGCTCTCTTTATGAATGATTCAACTCCAAATTTAAAAACAGGGTTGTAATACGTCATAAGAACTAAAGGTATTTCAGATTTCTTCCTAATTTCCTGTACGAGCCCCATCACTTTACTCAGGGTGGTGCCGTGCTTTAGCGACCTTTCTGACGCTCTCTGTATGGTGGGGCCGTCGGCAAGAGGGTCGCTGAATGGAACTCCAAGTTCGATAATGTCGGCACCTGAATTTTCGAGATCAAATACATATTTTTTTGTGGCGTGGAGTGTAGGGTCCCCTGCCATTATGTAAGGTATCAGGGCTTTGCTGCCCTTCTCCTTCAAGCGATAGAAAGTATCAGAAATTCTGCTCATGTTGATAGTTTTATCCCCTTTATCATTGCAACTTCCTGAACATCTTTATCTCCCCGGCCGGACAGATTGATTATGATTACAGATTTTTTATTCAGGCCAGGGGCAACTTTGACCGCTTCCGCTATAGCATGAGCAGATTCAAGTGCAGGGATGATGCCTTCAGTTCTGCTTAAAAGTTCAAACGCCTTC
>CAYPIT010000171.1:0-4143 GCA_964410825.1 uncultured Nitrospiraceae bacterium | reverse complement strand
TATCAGCAAGATATTATTTTTAGATTATTAAACTGATTTTAATGAAAAAATGGAAAGACAATATACATTTTGTTCTCGTAGAGCCAACAGAACCGGGCAATATCGGCTCAGCTGCGCGCGCAATGAAAAATATGGATTTTAATAATCTCTGTCTTGTGAATCCACCTTCTCTAACTGATGAAGCTAAACTGCTTGCACATAACGCAAAAGATATTATTGGATCCTCGAAAATATTTTCATCATTGAAAGACGCGTTGAGTGATAAACATTACGTTGCCTGCACATCAAGAAGAAGGGGTAGAAAGCGCGGTGCCTTTGTCCCTGTTGAAGAGGGTACGCGGCGTTTGTTTGAAATCGCACAAACAAACAAAGTTGCTGTTCTCTTTGGCAGAGAAGACAGGGGACTCTTTAACGAAGAAGTTGAAGATTGCGGATTCCTTATGACCATTCCAGCCAATAAAAAGCACCCTTCACTGAACCTTGCCCATGCTGTGATAATAATAGCATATGAACTCTCAAAGGCCGGGATTAAGGCCTCAGAGTCAAATGGAAATGGTGACGATGAATCTCTGCTGTTTGCCAGTGCACCTAAATTTGTGGAGCAGGGAGAACTTTCACTTCTTTATGGGCGGATCGAAAATGCATTACAGCTCATAGAATATATATCTCCTGATGATGAATACCTGCACAAAAAAATAATGCAGAATTTAAAACACTGCCTTGGCCGTGCAGGACTCTCGGAATGGGAATTTAATATGTTTCACGCAATCTGCGGCCATATAGAGAGAAAGATAGAGGACAAGAATTAAATATGGTTCGACTGACTTTTTATACCAAAGATGGATGCTGGCTATGTGAGACTGCTGAGGAAATGATAAATGGATATAAACAGAAGTACGATATCAAAGTTAATAAAATCGCGATCGATGCAGATGATGAGCTTTATGAAATGTACAGATTTGACATACCGGTGGTTGAATTTAATGACGGATCAATGCTAAATGGGAGAATAAAGAAAAAAGATTTTTTAAAAAAGATAAAGGCAAACATGGAATGAATGTAGAAGTATCTACACACCTGCGAGGTGAAAAGTCTTCACACCTCGCAGGTGTGTAACGTTCTTTCAACAAGGATGCCGGACAAGCCCGCATGACAATTGTTCTATAAAGACAGCTTCTTCTTGACCCTGAGCTTGGTATCGATAAAATCCTTGTGTAATACATATATTAAATCTGCAATTTTGCGAACCATATGTTCCTCGTACTTATCAAGGTTTGCATCTGAAAAAGCAACTTCCCATAAATGTTCGACTACATTTACCTTCTGCTCGTATGAAAATCCCTTATTAATGAGAGAGGTAAATTCAAAGTAACCCGTCGCCTTCACAATCTCTCCTTCAGCCAGGTGAACCAATGTGGATATCTCATCTTCAGTAAGTCCATATTTCGATCGGATTATATTCGTTATAGTATCCCTTTCATCTTCGCTGATCTCGGCATCAGCACGCATCATTTCTATAAGAAGGGCTGATGTGGCAAGTCGAAGGGAATGTTCACTAACTTCAACAGAAGTGTGATCTGAAAGTTTTATGTTTTTCTCGAAAAACTGTTTGATAGAACTGATCATGTTATAACGCAAATATCATAACTGAATCATTGCAATAGAGCAATATATAGCGGGGGAAGACGTTCATTGAAATTACCAAGTTGCTTTGTTATAGTTCAAAAACTATGGAAGAACAGATTAACCTTGGCAATTGGACCGGACAGGAATTTGATGAACTATTGAGAGAATCCGCAAAGATAGCTTCTGTCGGCAAACGAATAGAGTTCCTGTCGAGACAGTTTCTTGACATTCCTTACAAAAAATCTACATTAATTGGTGATATAGATACTCCCGAAATCTTTGTGATAAATTTGGGAAGCATTGACTGTTTCACATTCCTCGATTACATAGAGGCGATGAGAATATCAATATCTCTTTCTGAGTTTAAGGATAACCTTAAGCGAGTGAGATACAAGTCAGGGGAGATAGCTTATAAAAAACGGAATCACTTTTTTACTGACTGGGCAGAGTTTAATTCTAGTTTAGTTAAGGATATATCTGGAAGTATCAGTTATGGAAAAAACGAATTAATTACAGAAAAGTTGAATGAAAAAAATGATCGAACACAATTTCTGACCGGCATTCCGTGCAGCAATCGGGAAATAGTGTATGTTCCTTCAGTGGCGATTGATCATCTTGTTATTGACAAACTTAATACAGGCGATTACATAGGCGTATATTCAGAAACACAGGGTTTGGATGTTTCACATGTAGGTATAATTGTCATGAATAAAAATAAGGTTTCTTTCAGGCATGCCTCCAGTAAGTATAAAAGGGTAGTTGACGAGGATTTTATCGATTATATGACTGACAAACCGGGTATCATCGCTTTGAGGCCAGTTCAGGGAGAATAAGCAAAAATCCATTAAATATATGCAGCACAGAATGTTAAGGGTAATCTTCAGTCGCCGTATGGTTGTCTCATTTATTATGGGCTTTGCCTGCGGATTGCCTTTGCTTCTAACGATTACTGTATTACAGGCATGGATGAAGGAGGAAGGTGTAGACCTGACCGTAATCGGACTCTTTGCACTTGTCGGCCTGCCTTATACCGTTAAGTTCCTGTGGGCTCCTTTTCTGGATCGTTTCACACTACCTTTTCTTGGACGCAGAAGGGGGTGGCTCATTGTTGCACAGATCTCATTGATTTGTTCGATTGCAGGGCTGGGTCTGACCAGCCCGGGAAGGTCTCCATGGATTGTCGCGCTGGCAGCTTTTCTCGTAACATTTTTCAGCGCATCGCAGGACATTATAGTTGATGCATATAGAAGGGAAGACCTTGCTGATGAAGAACTGGGACTTGGCTCATCTTTCTATGTAAACGGCTATCGTGTTGGAATGCTTCTGGCTTCAGGAGGCGGACTGATAATGTCAGACCATATGTCTTTTGCGATGGTTTATTTAATAATGGCAATATGCATGTTGCCCGGTCTATTGACTACCCTGCTGACTCCCGAACCTGCCACTCCTTTTGGGACACCCAAAAGCATGAAAGAGGCGGTTATCAATCCCCTTATTGAGTATTTATCGCGAAATGGTGCTCTATGGATGCTTGCGTTTATTCTGCTCTATAAAATCGGAGATACCATGGCCAGTGCAATGACGACTCCGTTTTACCTCGATATAGGATTTTCAAAAACAGAGATAGGTACTGTTGTGAAACTGTTCGGTTTTTGGGCCACTATAATCGGAGGGCTGGCAGGAGGAGTGATAATGTTAAAGATCGGCATCAACAGGTCGCTCTGGATCTTCGGTTTTTTCCAGGCTGTATCTACAGCTGGCTTTGCCCTTCTGTCACGTATTGGCGTAAACATCCCTGCTCTGGCCGGAGTAATAGCTTTTGAAAATCTGAGCAGCGGGATGGGTACTGCTGCCTATGTAGCATTTATGGCAAGTATTACGAACAAGAAATTTACGGCTACTCAATATGCGCTTCTTAGCAGTCTTATGGGATTTCCAAGAGTATTGGCGTCAGCGCCAACAGGTTTTTTCGCAAAGCAGATAGGCTGGTTCGGTTTTTTTATCGCCTGCACACTGATAGCGATTCCGGGTATGCTTCTTTTGCTGAAATTTGCTCCATGGAGTTCAGAAAAAGATTTATCTCAGGATTTACAGGTCTAAGCGACGTACCGAGGATTCCGGGACTCGCATTGATATGATCAGGATAAAATGAGAACTAAAGGGGAGATTTTTAAAGTCATGTTTTCCTCCAACAATATCTTTTGACAGCATAACTATCCGTATGGAAAAGTTTATTTAACAATCCCATTAACAGTAAGCAGGAGACAATATGAAGCTGCATGTAATAATAGAACAGGATGAGGCAGGCTACTTTGTCGCTGACGTGCCGGCCCTTCCCGGATGTCTTTCTCAGGGCAAAACTCACGATGAAGCCATCTCCAACATCAAAGAAGCCATTGAAGGATGGCTTGAGGTCATGGAATCCAAGCAATCCTTTGATCATGCCCGGACAATAGAAGTCGCCGTATAATGAGCAAAGGGCTGAATCTCTGCTCAGGCTCCGATGCAGTCCGTAAA
>CAYPIT010000170.1:0-4223 GCA_964410825.1 uncultured Nitrospiraceae bacterium | reverse complement strand
TATATAATTTCCCCTTCTGCCACGAAATGAACCGACAAACGCCCAATCATCATATCGGGAAAATTATCGCTGCCGGTCAGCGTCACAAACCGGTTATCCGCCGCCGTTTCCGCCGACCACGGATAGAAGTTGCGCGGGTCTACCGATGCTAAATAGGGCGGCACAAAATTCGGATTGCCCCACCCCCAATAGTTTTTGAAATCGTAATGCCCATCGCCCACCAGTAAAACATAAGCGGGGGCAGGCGGTGTCCAATTGGCAAAAGTATGCGCCAAAAATGTTTTTATCGCCTCCGCCGAAACACGCCCCTCGCCAAAAGTATCGTAAATTTCATCAGTCGTAACGGTTGCGACGCGCAAGCCTTGCGTTGCCCTATGCGCCGCTACACGCGCCGTCACAGTACATTACAGCAGACAATTTATCCATTCCGGACTTTGATTCATCTTCAAAGAGTCCAGGCTGTTTTTTCTCATTCATTGCAGATGACATTAAGATGCAGGAGGAGATTCACTGGGCTTATCTTCAGCAGGTGCCGGCTCTATATAATAGAGAAACCGCTTGCAATAAAAACAGGTATAAATGCGATCACTTTTCCGTATATCATTATATAATTGAGGAGGGATATTGGTATTGCAGCCAAAGCAGATTTCATCCTTTGTCTCAACTACAGCCTTGTCTCCTACTCTGTTCAGAGTAACCATATACTGATGCAAATAGTCTTTATTGATCCTGGCGGCAAATTCATTTCTCTTTGCTTTATCGACTTCCAGAGCAACCTGCAGCTTGCCCTGCTCTTCAGACAACCGCTTTTCAATCTGCTTCAGATCATCCTCGGACTTTTTGACTTTTGCCTCTTCCTCTTTTAACAATATTTCAGTAGCTTCTATCTCTTCCATGGCAGTCAGGATATCATCTTCAACCTGATAAATACTCTTTTCAAAATTCTCTATTTCCCTTTTATGGGCTTCAAACTCTTTGTTTGTTTTAATGTCTCCGCTTCTGGCCTTCGCCTTACTTATCCTGTCATGAATCTCGTCAACTTTAAGGTCTTTGTTTTTCTTCTTTTTAACAAGTGTTTCGTATTTAACTTTGCTCTTCTGAAATGACTCGGTTGCTTCTTTAAGGGGGGCCTTGTACTGATTGATTTGACGGGGAACCTGCTCAATCCTTTCAGCCATCGAAAGAATTGATGAGTCTATTGCCTGCAGATCAATCAGCAGTTTCAGTTGTTCGTGCAATTATGCCTCCAGGAAGATGAATTTTATATTTTTCCAAAATTTGATGCATTCTCATAATAAATACCTGCACAGCGGCTCTAAGCCGGACATAAGTCTTGATGGTGGGCCCACCAGGACTCGAACCTGGGACCAACCGGTTATGAGCCGGTGGCTCTAGCCAACTGAGCTATGGGCCCTTAATGTAAATCCTAACATGACATTCTATGACAAAATGATTATAAAAGTAAACTGCGGAAGCAGAAATCATCATATTAAAAACAGAGAGCTGCAACAATAAACACCTGAAGATTACATATCTTTGCGCTCAGCGACCCTCTGGTAGAAATCGCACTTCTTGCAATTGCCCAGTTTTTGAGCAATCGCCCCGCTGACTCGCTTTCCGCAAAAAGTCCCGGCAATGGACCAGCAGATCTTGCCGTAATCAGGATAAGCAGGACATCTCATATTAGCCGCGCCTTCGGCATTTTCAACTCCGCATTTTGTATATTCCCAGCAATTAATTTTTACCCTGTCTTCTTCCTTCTGGTACGGAAAAAACATCCTGAATGAAGTCCCTTTACCCATCTCGCTATTCGCAAAAATAAGCCCATTATGCTCATCCATAATTTTTTTACATATAGAAAGACCCAACCCTGTGCCGGCCCCGATTTCCTTTGTCGTAAAAAAAGGTTCGAATATCATATTCATCGCCTCATGAGGCAGTCCCGGTCCAGTATCCATAACTTCAACAGCAATGTAGTCAACTTCGCTCGCTTCCTCCATATATGTTTTTACAGTGAGCACCCCGCCCGCGGGCATTACATCTATTGCATTTGATATGAGATTATTAACAGCAAGCCTGACCTGGTCTTTGTCGATTAAGACAAGCGGTAATTCATCATTTAGCAATACATCTATCCGAACCGCCTGGTCACTGCTCATACACTCGAAAGTTTTAATCGCGTCTCTTACAATACCGTTTACTTTCTGATATTTAATATCAGCTCTTGATTCCTGTGAAAAGGTCAGAACATCTCTGAGAACACGTTCAAGCCGGTCTACCTCCACAACAACTATGTCTGCATATTCTTTTTCACGGGAACCCTCGGCAAGACGGTTATTAAGCCTCCTTGCAAACCCCCCTATTGAAGTCAGGGGATTGCGGATCTCGTGCGCAACATCAGCAGTAAGCCTGCCGAGAGCAGACAGTTTCTCAACCTGAATCAGTTTCCCCTGGACACTCCTTAATTCCTCGATATACTTTTCGAGGTCCTGATTGAGACCCTCGATATGACTCTTGTCTTTCTTCAGTTTCTGTGAGAGCATACCCAGCGGGACCGCAAGTAAAAACATAAAGGCAATGCGTACAAAAAAGTCCGTCCAATGCAGCACACTCAACTCATATCCGGAACTTATAAAGTACAAACCGGACGCAACAAAAGCGATAATAGCGCCAGGCAACAAACCATAATAAAAGGAGTAGAGAGCGGTAATCAGGTAAAAACCGTTTAAAAAAGAGCTGTCAAAACCACCTGTTACACTAACGAGTAGAGAAGCATACAAAAGGTCAAGAAAAAGGGCGGCGCCGTATATGGTCCTTTTATGGCCAGGAGAGAAGAAAAGCCATACATAGATAACATAACTATACACGGCAAAAAACATAAACACCTGATAAACTTTTTCAAAGGTTGCCAGCGAAATATTGGAAAAAACAAGCCATCCTATGCCCCCGCAAAAAAGAATTATTCTAAGGGCAACAAATGCTATATCTACGGCATCGATACTTGCTTTTAATTTTTCCGACTTCTCTCTAAAATAGTTACCAGAAATCATTGTACCTGTATAAGTGTCTTCTCACTTGGAGGATCCATTTATATCCTCTTGTATCTACGAAATAAAAACTATTGGCCACTATATCTTACTAATAATAACGCATTCCTAAAGCAAAAGGTTATATGAGCAAAGTTGAAGTTTTCTCGTGCTATCATTCATAATACTGAAATGAATTCTACTTTTACTAAAGTCCACTCAGAAATTCAGCGTGGTATGAAGCTTTCAAGATGCAGAAAGTGCGGTTGTATGCGCGGTACCCTTGGAAACCTTAAAGCATCACTCCCACTATTAAAACTGAAGGACGCAAAAGAACTTCTAAAAAATGTAAATGAGTGGACAGAGCAGCTTACACCTCAGGAGTACCCGTGCTTTGGATGCAAATACTGCATACCTCCTGAAGCAATGACCATATTAACTAACAAATACCCTGTCCTGGCCTCTGCGACGCTCTCGAGCTGCGAGATTACAGTTGATAACAGCACGTGGCCGCCTGTTGAAGGTGAATACACTATTTTAAACTCTGCTGCTCCCATTGCTGTTTCCACTCTGTCCAGCGTAAAGCTTGAGGAGAAAATCGCAAAGCTCAACCCTGAAGGGTTGTGTATTGTAGGGAAAACAGAAACTGAAAATATCGGCATAGATAAAATAGTAAAAAATATTATAACAAACCCTTCAATCACCCATCTGATCCTGACAGGTAAAGACACGGCAGGCCATCAAAGCGGTAAAGCCATTATAGCACTGTGGGAAAATGGTGTAGACAAAGCCATGCGTATTGTAGGATCAAATGGCAGACGTCCTATTCTGAAAAATGTCTCACGCACTGAAATCAACAAGTTCCGTAAACAGATACAGATTGAAGACATGATAGGCACTGAAAATTCACGATCGATCGCAAAAAGAGTAAAAGAGCTGGCTAAAGAAGCTGTGGCTGCAAAAGGCTCTTCCGGCTGCGGGTGCAGTGATGATTCCTGTAAGCCTGCTGTTGTTACGGTTGCCATGCCGGTACTGACTGATCCGGTTTCCGGGTGCGGGTGTGGTGATGTGTGCGTAGACGAACCGGCAACAATAAAAAAAGCCTCCCCAAAAAAAGGTTCGGTGCCCACGGTCAAGGCTAAGAAAATAAGCAAATCAGCAGTAAAACTCGACAAGGCCGGTTATTTTGTAATATTG
>CAYPIT010000169.1:0-4286 GCA_964410825.1 uncultured Nitrospiraceae bacterium | reverse complement strand
ACTCGTTGCATAACAGAGTCTCGACAGGATGCAATTATAACCCCCTTCTCGAACCATGGCACTGGTTGCTCTGACGGACATGGTTTAGTCATTTCAATAGTAAAAAGGATTGTCCAGCAACTGAACGGCCAGGTTAAATTTGAAAGCCCTGGGCCAGAGGGCATCGGAAGTGTTTTCTACTTTTCGTTGGAGCTCCAAAAGAATCAATGATCTTCTTCTCCAAATTGTTGTTTCATCAGCAGTCTGATATCTGTTAACACAGGTTTCTTTTTCCGTTTCCAGGACCGATATCCTGCTAAGAATGAAAAACATATGAGTACTAGGAACGCTGAATTCACAATCAATAAAGCACATCCGGTTGACCAGGATTCTGGAATATATCTGGCAAACAAACTTGCATTCATAGATGCTCCGATAAGAAGAATGTACGGAATTAGCATCCAGGAATCTTTATTCCAGAATCGATGTCTCATTTCAGAGATTTCAAGAAATTTCAGCACAGATTGTATGTACTCTGCAGACTTAAGTCGGGCATACCATTTATATGCGAAAGGTATGTAGAGGAGAAAAGCCAGCGTCATGAAGCCGCCTGCCAGCCTGTTTAAATAATTCAATTCCGGATCAGGATTTAAAAAGAAAACCACAATGATAATAACCATAGCAACGAACATCGTGACAATCAATCTCCATAAAGTTCTAACAGATTGTTGATTGCTCTTTTTAATCCGCTCAATTAAGGAATCATCACCGCTTGCAGTGTTTGTTGTGACTCGAAATGTCCAGGTTCTTATTGCTGTAACATCTCTGAGTTTATCAAGGCTAGACCACAATCGTGTTAACACTTCCTGAAACAGATCATTCTGATCATCTGGATTACGGGCATAATAGCAGCAACTGCGATATATTGGGTCTCCTAATTCCTTGTAAATCTTGTTAAATAGTGTTTCCTTTTCTTCAGAAGTCATGTAATTCGTTTCTGAGTATAAGGATAGCCTTTTCAGAATTTGTTACAAAAAACTGAATGAATAATGTTGACTAAGGCTTAGTGATGGATCACCCCTGAGGCAACAAGCTCCATATTAGAGTAAAAGGCAGCGAACTGGCCGGCAACAACAGCCCTTTGCGGTTTGTCAAATTCAGCGATGAGGCCATCTTTCAAATGATGCAACCTGCCTTGCTGTAGTTGCTGTCTGTAGCGAATTCTAATGTCAAATTCTCTGAATTCCCCAATGGGTATTTCCAAATCTGGGCGGATCCAATGCATCTCTGATTCATTTATTTTCAGGGCTGATTTAAACAAAAGCGGATGATCCTGCCCCTGTCCAACGTAAACTATATTTCGTTTTACGTCAGTTCCTATAACAAATAAAGGTTGAGGTTTTCCACCTATATTCAAGCCTTTACGTTGCCCGATCGTATAAAAATGTGCTCCTCTATGCTGACCTACTTCGCGTCCCATAGACGGATCAAAAATGTAGGGCTGTGCCATTTCCTTCAGACTGGTCCCCAGATTCTTAACAGGATGATCTTCCGCGATTTCAATCACCCTTCCTGGTTTTGCCTCCAATTGTTGCTGTAGAAAAGTCGGCAGATCCACTTTTCCAATAAAGCAAATCCCTTGAGAATCCTTCCGATCAGCATTGGCGAGACTTTGCGCATTCGCAATTCTTCGAACTTCAGGCTTGGTGAGTTCACCTAAAGGAAAGATAGCTGTGCTCAGCTGATCCTGAGTTAGTTGACACAAGAAATAGCTCTGATCTTTATTTCCATCAAGTCCAGCCATCAACCTATATATCGTTTTTCCATCAACATCTAAGGTTAATTTTCGGCAATAATGTCCGGTGGCAAGGAATTCTGCTCCCAATTTCTCTGCTTCAAGAGCAAAGGCATCGAACTTTATCTCACGATTACATAGTACATCAGGATTTGGCGTACGACCTGCTTTATATTCCGCAAAAAGGTAATCTATGACTCTTTTCCGATAGGGTCCACTCAAATCTACCTCGTGAAATGGGATTCCGATCTTTTTTGCAACCATTTCTGCAAAAAGCACATCATCTTCATACGAACAGGAGGCAGATTTCAATCCGGTTGTATCATGCCAGTTTCGCATAAACAAAGCAATGACATCGTAACCGGCTTTTTTTAATAGAAAAGCTGCCACTCCGGAATCAACACCCCCGGATAATCCAACCACAACCCTTTTTTTCATTGTGGCAAAGTTACCCAATTTTCGTATTTTTAAGTTGAACCCTCAAGGAACAATGCTTGAACCTGTATTATATATCGGAATAACACAAACCCTTTTTGCCGGATTAATCATTTCAACAAAACGGCCTCAGATCCAGGCAGACAGGTATCTGGCAGCCTGGTTGTTTATCATTTCTATTGAAATGATCCTGGCAATGGTGAAAGTCAGATACCTGCAAGACCTTCCATACCAGGTGCCTTTTCTTGTTCTACCGTTCATTTACGGACCCCTTCTCTTCTTATACGTGAGATCACTAATACTAGAAAAGCCTGCTTTCAAATGGGTTGATTTACTACACTTCTTGCCTTTTGTAGTATTATTTGGGATTGCTTTCTTGTTCAAAGATGCCGGTGCTAATGATGACCCATATGAAGCTTTTCCTGCTGAAAATCCTGGATGGTTTGCCCGGTCGATTTACAATATACTGATATTCATTTCTTTGACCGTTTATAGCACACTTGCTTTTATTCTTCTCGACAGGCACAGGCGCAAATTAAAACACCACTTTTCTTACCGATCTGGAAAAATCACCCTTAACTGGTTGCTGTTTGTCAGCATAACCCTCTATGTATCTTATTGCCTGGCTTTTCTTACCTCAGGGTTTGCTCTTTTTCAAATTGATTTACCTTTTGATCCCATCATTTTCACCTATGTAGGACTCGCATTCTTTTCATTTGCTTTTAGTTTCTACGGGTATAAGCAAGCCGGTATTTACCATATCCCAATTTCGTCATATCTGCGCACTCAAAAACCTGAAGAAGAGAAAGGTAAAGCCTACAGTAAATCTGGACTGACACCAGCAGAATTAAATTCATTGCTCCAGAAGATTGTGAAGGAGATGGAGCTAAGTAAAATATATCTGGACCCTGAATTGAGTCTCGACAAAGTCTCACAGAAGTTTAAACTACCCAAGCATCATATAACACAAGCCCTTAATACACAGCTCAATAAGAACTTCTTCACTTTTGTTAATGAATACCGCATAAATGAATTCAAAGAAAGGCTGGAAGAAGAACCACTTGACCGACTTACTATTTTGGGTCTTGCCTATGAATGTGGCTTTAATTCAAAATCTACCTTCAACTCTGTTTTTAAAAAACTCATGAATCAAACACCAACTGAGTTTTTAAGAGCACGAAATAAGACGAAATAGTCCATTCCACATAATCAGCACTACATTATAGTACTTCCCACCTGACCAGGTCGCCCCTAATAATGCCATGGAATACATTTGGGCATAGGATAGCTCAAAACAATTATGAATAAAGTTCTTATCACCGGTGCTTTTGGCTCTGTTGGTTCAGAATTGGTCCCACAACTAATTCAGAAAATCGGAAAAAACCGTATTAGAATTCTTGATCTTGACAATCACCGTAACAGAAGAATCTATCGAAAATTCAAAGACATTGATTGGATCAAGGCTGATCTCAGGAATAAAGAACTCGTATGGAAGGCTTGTCAGGGAGTAGGCTATGTCTTTCACCTGGGCGCGATCATTCCGCCATTGGCTGATGAATATCCACAATTGGCTCATGATGTTAATTATTCAGGAACAAAACACTTGATACAAGCACTGGAAAGATTAAATCCCAATGCTTTCCTGCTCTATGCCTCTTCAATATCCGTCTATGGCGATCGTATAAATAGTGCATGGATTAGTGCAGATGATCCACTGAAACCAAGTGAAGGAGATCATTATGCAAGGACTAAGATAAAAGCAGAAGAACTTATCCAATCATCAAATATCAACTGGTCTATCTTCAGACTCACAGCCATCATGGGTCCTCAAACCCGCATGAGCCCACTCTTTTTCCATATGCCTTTAAATACATCGCTTGAAATAGCAACATCGAAGGATACAGCAAGAGCCATTGTAAACTCATTGGACCACCTGGCTGAACTTAGAGGGAAGATATTTAATCTCTCAGGTGGAAAAGCCTGTCGCACAAATTACCGCAGCTTTCTTGAAGAAGTATTCAGAATTAAAGGACTGCGGACATTGAGCTTCCCAAAAACAGCTTTCGCCCAAAAAAAC
>CAYPIT010000168.1:0-4359 GCA_964410825.1 uncultured Nitrospiraceae bacterium | reverse complement strand
ATAATCTCAGGAAAAGAATACACCTTGAGCCCCAGACTATGAGAGCAGAAAAAATATTTGAAGACCGATCTATATCGGCCGTAATAAGGCGGGCCCCGGGTTTGAGAACTCTATACATTTCTTTAAATGAAATGTTTTTTAGTTCTCTGTCAATGTGATGGGTAAACATGGAATTTACTACAATATCAAAAGAACAGTCGGGGAAATCAAGCGCTTCGGACACACCTACCTGAAAATTAACATTTATACTATTATGTTCGGCTTTTCTCCTAGCAATTTTTATCATCTTTGGAGCAGCGTCTATCCCTGTAATCTTTCCTGGATCTTTCAGATACCCGGCAGCTAAAAGCGTCAAACTTCCTGTTCCGCATCCAATATCAAGGATACTGTCCTTGGGTGATATATCCATATATTCAATGGTCTTCTCGCGAAACCGTCTCTCTCTCCCAAAAGAAAGTCTCTCGATGAGCGGATCATACACCCATGCGACATTATTTAGATGCCTGCCCCGTGTGTGAGGTACTTTCTCCATGGCAACCTCCAAGCGATAATTTAATGTCATCATAATCAGGAAGAAGATCCAGCAGATTCTTGACTCCTCTAAGATGAAAGATATGATAGATAAGCGACAGAGCAGTACGTCTGTTGAACCAGTAACCAGATTGTTTTAGCAATTCAAATCCAACAAGGGCTTCACCTATAGTCTGTTCCATAACCCTTGATACAGTATTCCTGTACACCTGCCTAACCGGGACTTTGTCTATTTTTTTGCCATTAAGCAGCTTTCTGATAGATTCTTTTTCAGCAGGATTTCCATCAAAATAAATCGATGACACAAGGTAGTTATGCTTCCTGTTTTTAATGTCATCATAAAAATCCGTAATGTCGTCTATAACCTGAAGCGCCATGCCTATGCTATACACTCCTTTTTCAGCTGTCTCGACAAGGGAAGAAAATTCTTTTTCTATTATACGCGGTGCCACAAAGGCAAGACAAAGCAGTTTGCCTCCCTTATACATATGAATAGATGAAAGTATATCTGCCGGACTGATAATACTGCTAATTCCCCCTTCCTCTTCTGCTTCTTCAGCACCAATCGGCACAATTGCCCTGAATATTTCTCTATGTAAAACATCTATATTTTCCCGTAAGATAATTCCCTTGTCAGCAGCCATCTCTACTGCTTTGAACATAAACCTGTCAAATAGCAATATATGCATAACGCTTCTAAATCGGTCAGCACCTGAAGGAAAGCGAAGCGGCAGCATCTCTTTATATTCATTATCCAGCAGATTGTCTGTTCCTGTAACTATCCCTCGTAAGCAGTGGTTTATTATTCCGTAAAAAATACGCCTCTCTTTAGGTATATTAATGGCACGATAAATGGAGAGGAATAATATAGAGAAGAAATTGTGCTGCATATATTTAAAAATATCAGCAGATTTTTTTTTGATTCCTATATATTTACTGTCAAGTATATCTTCCAAAAGCATATTTACCTGAGCATCAACAGTATAGTGCTCATGGACCGATGTTAGTAGTCTTTTGTATGCCAGGATTGGAATCATTGTCTTTCCCTCCTTGTTTTTGGATAGGGAATCATAAACCTGACATCTCTTCTGTAATCATAAAATTTACTATGAAAACGCTTTGCAAGAACAATTTCTTCCTTTTTGAGAAACCACGTTTCAAATGCAATTAATATAGGGTAACTGATAATAAGCATGCCTGCCGAACGAAAGAAAATTATCACACCAAGGGCAGCAAGGTTATAACCAAGAAACATCGGGTGTCGGCAAATTCCGTAACTCCCCTTATTCACAAGCTCTTTCGGGGGCCTCAAGGGATTTGCTGTCCCTTGACCGAATCTGGATAGGTCTTCCATTGATTTCCATATAATTATGATGCCCGCAACAAGCAGTAATGCTGCCAGCCATGTTATTGCTTTATGGGCAGGCAAAGAAGGGAACGAGAAAAAACTATCCATAATTTTTCCGAAGGAAACGACAGCAGCGGGAATATAAGCCCAGTAAATAAGTGCATCCCTGATCTGATATCTCCATATCTTTTTATGAAAAATGGGATATTTCATGCGTAATTTATTGTATTTAATTATTACACATTAAATACATATTAAAGCAAACAGTATAAAACCAAACAAAAGACAAAATGCCATTCTGTGTGCCAGGCAAGGACATTAGGGACCCGGAATTTCTAATATCTACCTTTCCTTTTTCATGAAAGGAATTATAAGCATCCATGGCAGGGTATTTTTCTCTGGTTCCCTGAAATTGGCAAGACCTATTTTCATCTCTAAATGTCCTTTAACCGGCTGAGCACGGTAAGTTCCAAACAGGCGGTCCCACCAGGGAAGATTGAATCCATAGTTACTGTTAGTTTCTTTAATTATTACAGAATGGTGAACCCGGTGCATATCGGGAGTCACAACTATTAATCGTATTATGCGGTCAAGACAAAGCGGTATGTATGCGTTTGCATGATTAAACATGGCTGTCGCATTTAAAAGGATTTCAAAGGCAACTACTGACCATGGAGGGGCGCCTATCGCCGCTATTGACATCATTTTAATCCCTACTGAAATCAGCATCTCGATAGGATGAAAGCGTGTGCCTGTTGTTACATCTATATCAATATCTGCATGATGCATCTTGTGAAGTCTCCAGAGCAGCGGCAGCATATGAAATAACACATGTTGCAGGTAAATGATAAAATCCAGTGCGATTATCGCTATAACTCCCTTAAGAGGATCAGATATGTTGAACAAGGTCAAAATTCCCCAGTCATGTTCTGCAGCTATAAAGGCCAGCTTAATGCCCATAAGTCCTATGACCAGACGGATCAGTACGGTATTAAGAAAAGTAATAGAAATGTTGCTCAACCAGCGGAGAGATTTTGACATGGTTAATTCCCTTCTCGGAGCTACAAGTTCCCAAAATGCCATTACTGTTAATATGCCAAAGAAAAAACCAAGTCTTATATACGTCTCATGTTGCATCTGATATATTTATATTGAAGATACAGTTGGTTATAACCTTTATTTGCTGAGGATATCTTAACAAATCAGTTTGCTGTTGACAATTAAGCAATATGCTCTTTAAAATTCATTTGTTATTTAATGAAAAGCAACTGATGATAAGATCCATAATTATCTGCCTGACTGTCTTAATTGCCATTTTACCGGCTTCCAGTTCTATAGCCAAAAACTCGGTTATGTCTGCAATCAATCATGTTGAAAAGGGTAATGCCTATTTAATTGAGGACAGGCCGTTTGCCGCAATTGAAGAATTCAAAACAGCTATACAAAAAGGTGCAAGTGATCCTGTGCTGTTCAGGAATCTGGCTATAGTTCTCTATGATCTCGGCTTTATGGATGAAGCCATAGTTGAAATGAAAAAGGCTCTGGATTTGTCTCCTTATGCTATTTCATTTCAAATGGAACTTGGTGTAATCTTCCTGGCACAAAGCAACCTTGACAAAGCAAAAAAACAGTTCCTTGCTGTTCTCGATCAAAATCCGGGATTTGCTGACGCCTATTATTATCTCGGAGAAATTTTTCTTCGGACAAAAGATTATGATAAAGCCTGGATGTTTGCCATGATGGCCCAGCGCCTGAATCACAAGGGAACTACCCTCATAAAAAAGCTGGGTGATGTCTCTGACGCCCCAAAGATAGATCCATGGATTTATACCGGAGATAAACTTTTTATCAGGCAGATTCTTGTAGACACAAAAGAGAGGGCTGAAGAAACAGTAGCACGTATAAAAAGAGGAGAACTGTTTGAGGATGTTGCAACCGAAATCGATAAAACATTAAGCTCTGTTGGTGGCTTTCTTGGTCATTTCAGTCAATCAGAACTTCACCCGAAAATATCAAAAGCCATAAGTAACAGCAAAATATTCTCAGACCCTGTTATTGTTCAAACTGAATTAGGCTTTCATATAGTCCAGCGTATCGTTCCATTTGATTTCAATAAATGGCAACAGATGATTGCAGACTACAGGAAGACTGATAAACCGGTTCTCGCTACAGTTACGACAGCGAAACCTGTCAAGAAACAAGCGCTTTCTTCTTCCGAAAAGATCACTCTATCAAAAGCAACTGAGAATATAATCCCCTCTCAAAGCACCAAAATCGTAAAACCGCCGGTTAAAACTCAAAATCCTAAAAATAATGAGAGTCCCCCCAAGTACCTTGTATTCGTTGGAGCTTTTAAAGAAGAGAATCATGCAATAGAGAGAGTTCAAAAACTGCGCAAACTCGGTCACCCAAGTTATCATTTTTTACAGCAGTCCAGTAAAGGCTCTATGCATATGCTTATTGCGGGCAACTAACAATAA
>CAYPIT010000167.1:0-4416 GCA_964410825.1 uncultured Nitrospiraceae bacterium | reverse complement strand
ATATAACAATAAGAAAAGGAGGTTTGCATGAAAAAGGTTTTTTTATTTGTGTTATTCCTTGCAATAGCACTTCTTCCTCTATCGGTGCTCGCAAATAAGGCTAACACAATTGACGAGTTGATGGCTCCATATGATTCTTCAAAATGCGCTGAGTGTCACGAAGAAATTCATGAAAACTGGGTCAAGTCATGGCATTCAAAAACAGTGATCGATCCACGCACCATCAGAACATTCAGGACATTTTTGGTGAGTGGGGCTGATAAGCTGCCTGAAGTAAAAAGAACTATCCTGAGAGATATGTGTCTTATGTGCCATGTGCCTGCGGCAATGAACGCCTCTGATGAACTTGCTGCCCAGATCGCAGGATTAATTGTAACAGCTGTTGATGACAAAGACGTTTCCAAGAGAGATGCGGCAACAAAAGAACTTTCAAAGCTTAATATTAACTGTTTGACCTGTCATGGCACGAAAAAGCCTGGTGGTCTTGGAGGCACTCAATTGGAGCAAAATACAATTTACGGACCGGGAGTTGCAGAAGATCCTCCCCACAAAGATGAATTTGGCTTTGAGACTGTGAAATCAGAAATTATTCAGAAATCAGAATTTTGTGCACCGTGTCACCACGGATGCCCTCCGGGTATGACTTCAAAAGAATGTCCTACTCAATGGACAGTTTATCAGGAACATTATCTTTCTCATGGCGGAACAGAAACCTGTCAGGGATGCCACATGCAAGGCGAAGATGGTGCCAGTCACAGATTCCCCGGAATCTACGAGAAAGACTTTGCAGGGACCGCTATTGATATAACGTTACATGCTACACCTACAGTTTCCTATAATCACCTGGATAATACAAAAGTCCCTACAATAACAATGAATGTTCAGGTAAAAAATACAGGGGCACATAACATACCACATGGCTGAATATACATACCTAAAACGGCACTGGACGTGACCGTTAAAGACCAGAGTGGTAAGGTATTATTCTCAGACAGAAAAATATATGAAGTCCACGATCTTCATTTACCGAATAATAAAGATGGCTGGTTAGGTTTTGACGACTGGGATATAACAGCGATGACGCATATAAACATGGGGCTTGAGCCTTTTGAAGTCGATTCCCAAACATTTGTGGTTCCACTGAAAGAGGATACAAAATCGGTTGATGTTGAAGCAGCCTACCTTTTCATTTATGAAGAGGGTGATTCAGCTGTAATAAATAAGGAAACAACAAAGATCGAATTTTAATAATCAGACCAGATTTCTGAAAAAGGAGCATTATTCCTGTTTGGAAGCAATGCTCCTTTTTTTTATACGGTACGCGATATATCTTTACTTGAAGATTGAAAAAGCATCCCTAAAAAATGTAAAATTCAGATCAGAGTATATTCGATTTTCAGATTAATATAGATAACTCATGACAAAAAAATTTTATTTTATCATATTAATCATTGCACTTGTGCCGTTAGGCTGCAGCGGCAAAGACAAGGTAAAGCCATCCGATGATTCACTTATGACACAGGATGCACTGCAAACAATTAAGCTGATTGAAGAAGCATATGAAAAGAAAGATTTGATAGCGATCCATAGTCACGCAGAATTAAATCTTTCAGAAAAGATTGTAGCCAACCTTTTTTTTGATACAGCCGATATCTCTTTTTCATACCCGCGCCTGGTCAAAATTAACGATACTGATCTGAATATTACTCAGAACTGGCAGGGACAATGGATTATTAGCGGGACAGTAGCGACGAATAGAGGGGTAAGCAAGTTAATATTTCAAAAGAATACAATGAAATTAGTACGAATTGATGGAGATAATCCGTTTCTTGTTCCATCTGTTAACAGATAACTCAATATCACCCTTAAAATTAACTTAATACCGCTAACCAACGACTATCAACTGGTTATATGCCGAAGTGGCGGAACTGGCAGACGCGCTAGGTTCAGGGTCTAGTGGGAGCAATCCTGTGCGGGTTCGAATCCCGCCTTCGGCACCAGTGTTCGTTATCAAACAGTTAATTTTATTTGTTTTCGATGAAGCTGAGCAGATAATCCCTGAACTTCGAAGGCAAGAGCCATCTGATTCCCAGCTTTTCCGCCCATGCAATAGCGCCATTGTCAACTGTAACAAGCAAAGCATCAAGTTCCTTGGCCAGTAATATCAGATCCACATCTTCCTTGCTGTCTATAATCCCCTCACGTAACGCCTCCCTGTAGCTTTTACGCATATTTTTGATCAGCTGCTTTTCATCGGCATCACCTGCACCCCTGACAGCTTTCTCAGCAATTCTCAGGCCTTTATTAACTCTATCCCTAATATCTTCTATAAGCTCATATAAAAAAATTGCGGGACAATGAAGTTCATGCTTATTAGGTGATTTCTGATGAAGAATAGCGAGCAGTCGCCCCGGGATTTTTCTCTTGTCAACAAAATTCAAGAGTTCCTTAAAGATTGATGATGGCATGTAAAACTCAAGACAGGGAATCTGCTCGGCTAAAATTAGAAATCCCTTGATCGCCTCGGTAGGTGAGTCCCCGAAATCATTGCGCACATCGGGATTAACAAAAAGGCTGGTATCAAGTACTACTCTGTCTTTTCCGGGTTTTACAGGCTTCATTAATATTAAGGATGAAAGTATTCCAACTCTTACAGTTGGGACATCTGCCGGACCAATCCGTAGAAAAATAATCACAATTAGAACAGCAGAATGGCACAAGAAGATGATCTTCCGCACTCAGCGCTTTCTTTAATTCTTCAACTGATTCTTCATGCTGCGAACGTCTTTCATAGATGCATCCAAGGAGGGTGTGAAAGGCTTGATTATCAAAAGCTGACGTGTCTATTGCATTGACTGTGTCAAAAGCATAATCGATCATTTCCAGCCTGTAATAAAGCTTTGCCAGTAAAAACTGCAGAGTTAAATTCTTCTGGTCTTTCTGTATCGCTTTCTGATAAAAGTCAATAATTGTGCCCGGCTCGCCTTTTGAAATGTACAGCTCTTCAAGTTTTGCAAGAAACACCAGGGGAGAACCAGCCTCATACCCATTTAGTAGTATAGTCTCAGCTTCCTTTATATTTCCGTCTTTTGAAAATGATTCAGCAAGAGTTGCGTAAGCAGCCGTAAAATGACTGTCTGTCTTAATTATACTTCTCAATGTTTTTATAGCCTTTTCAGTGTCCCCATTTTCCAGACTGTGGCGACCTGATTCATATTTATAGCCAAGCAGCCTGTTATTCTCCTCCTGTTCCTGACTTTCGGAGAGCTTGCATTTTAATAATTTTTCCTGTACTTCTACTAATTCATCCCACTTGCCGGCATGTTCATAAATAGCCCTTTTCTGGCGGAGAATCTGGATGTTTTCACTGTCAATATCGAGAATTTCATCAAGATATTTTAAGGCTTCCTTCCACTTCTGCTGTGATGCAGATACTTTTTCAAGAGAAAGCATAACTTCAATATTCTTAGGCCTGATTTCCTTCGCCTTAAGATAAGAATCCTTGGCCATCACATATTCGCCTGTATTATGGAAAATATCCCCCACTCTCATAAGAGCTTCAAAATGGGTTGACTCATCTTCGATAACACGTGCAAACAACTCTGATGCCTCCTCATATCTGGATGCATGAAATGCATCGAGCCCCCTGGAGTACGACTCGTTTATTTTCTTTTCCTTCCGCTGCTTGCGCTGCACCTGCCAGCCATCGATATATCGTCTTGCATCCCTTATAGCAACTATTATCGCCATTGCCATAATGCCGGAAGCAGTAGAAATAAGAATCAAGGCGATTACAGGTACGGGATAACTAATATTTTTCCATACTGTCAAGTCAACCTCACCTTTATTAAAGAATGCAAGCATGCCTACTACCACAAGAAATAATATGATGAAAAAAACAGTAAGCTTACCCATTATGTATTTCTCCGAATCAAATTTTTATTGTTCATTCATATCTATTCTCGGCGCGTCAATCCAGAACTTCTCAAGATCATAATAGCCTCTTGTTTCTCGATTAAAGACGTGCACTACTACATCGCCGTAATCGATCAAGACCCAGCGTGCAAAATCCAGCCCCTCTCTTCCTATCGGGAAAACTTTCTTTTTTGAAAAGTATTCATCTATCGATTCTGCTATAGCCTTAATCTGTGCCGGATTTTCACCCGAACAGACCACGAAGTAATCTGCTATTGTTGAAAGGTTCTTCAGCTCGAGAATAACAGTATCTACAGCCTTCTTTTCATTAGCCAGTCCCGCTATCCTGACAGCCCTTTTTTTAATATTATCTAAGAGTCTCGCTCCTTTCTTAAATCACAAGTCGCCTGAATTGAGTTGTGTTAGATGTGTTAGATGTATAATTTATTTGAAATTATATAGGATTTCACGGAATCAGGCAAGAGATAGCTGATGCTTTTG
>CAYPIT010000166.1:0-4435 GCA_964410825.1 uncultured Nitrospiraceae bacterium | reverse complement strand
TAAAAGAACTTTGACGCTAATACCCTTTGTGCCTGTGATGCATCATTTTTCCTACAGCTTCTTTTTCGATAGGGAAATTCATTTTCTTCGTTGCATTAATCAACATATTCACATGCCCTGTTGCAGGGTAATCCTTTTGCCAGCCCGACATCCCCATTAGCATAATGTACGCTTCGTGTCCGATCAGTCTCAAAGGTACGACAAGATAATTTTCATAAACACTCATGTGACCTACAAGGATGATCTTTTTATCTTTCGGGAGTTTTTTCAGATTTTCAGACCTGAAAAGTTCGGTATAAGGGATGTAAATGGACCCTGGAATACGTCCGAATTCCGGCCTTCCCCATTGTTCGTCATCAGGAGGCATTCTGACATCAATTACCTGGAAATCTGTTTTCCCCGCTTTCATCCACTTGCTGACCTGCATCGCAGTTACGTGATAATTATTATGCTCAGGTCCCTTGCGTAATATCTTATCGATCTTTGATACAAGGTCTGAGTCTTCGGCAAAAACAGGTAATGTTGATATTAATAAGAGCAGTAACCCTATTAATATCAGTGATTTTTTTTTCATGTTACGTTCTCCTTTTGCCCGATTTTTAATGCAATTATAAACAATTCGGATGTCATTTGCAATCTGACCCTGCACAGTTATCTAATACATGCTAAAATGGTTTAATCGCCTCAAAAAACTTAACCATATCAAGATAGATATTAAACTCTTGCGTGAGCTTAAATCCTGCCTGAATAACATTCTCCTTTGTTCTCCTGTTGAGATCTGGTCCGACTTTGCGTGACACATGTGTCAGAAGGTCCATCATCGGACCCATCCAGAAAATATTGCTCCTTACATGTTCGAACATCATCAATTTTCCTCCAGGTTTCATTACTCTCCTGAGTTCTTTTAATCCTGATACTGGATCAGGAACGGAACAGAATGTGCAAGAAGTTACTACTGAATCAAAAGAGTTGTCAATAAACCCTAACATCTGAACATCAGCCCGGACAAGTTCTATATTGGATGTGTTGACATTCAATTTGCCTTTTGCTTTTTCTAACATTTTCGAACTTATATCTATTCCCACTACTTTCTGCTCTGAAGGGAAATATTGCAGATCAAGACCTGTTCCCACAGCTACCAACAGAGTCCGTCCTGCAGCTCGAGAAAACCATTCATGCTTTTTTTCTCCATATCGAACTTCAATACCGCTATTCATTATATCAAAAATCTTAGCGGCATTGTCCCATTTGTTCCACCATTTTGTATCTGTATTACTTGTCAATCTGCACATCTCCTTTTAACTTCATGTTATATAAATCGATCCAAAACTGTGCAAATAATGAGAAAGCTATCGCTGCTAATAACATTAATATAAAATCTATTTCTACAATAGTAATGACCATTCCTGCAGTCATTCCTGTAAACATTGTTATGACCATCCCCACCGGAAAAAGTTCAAAAACTGTAGAAACAGAAACGAAGAGCAACACTGTCAGCAATAAAACTACTATGCCAAGGATCATACCTATAGTCATCGCAAGTAACATATTCCAACTCTCACTAACTACAAGAGAGACAAGGAATAAAGTTCCGGTGCCCATAAGAACAGAGATTATGTAATCTAAGATTTTAAATAATATTTTCATTCTATATTATTACAAGTTGCCAGTTTAAATATTTATTATTATAGCAGCTCTTTAAGGTGCTGATAACACCTTCGATCATTGATAGGATTTTGGATTATTGATAACTAAAGTGAGGTTTTTGAGCCAGCGTTCTTCAAATTATTGATTTAATCCTCAAGATTTCAGGAAGAATTACCCGATAGTGTTTTTCTTGAGAAGTCGATAATTAAACTGATTAAAAGTTCTGGTTCGTCTTCCTGAATGAAATGTCCACCGGTCTTTATTCTTTCTAAGTGTGAGTTCTTAATATCGTTATGCAGCTTTTCAGAAATCTCAGAGTTCAGGTAGATATCCGCATCTCCTCTAATAATCATCACTGGTATTTTCAAATGGCGGATTTGATCTTTGATATCCATTAACTGCTTATTGTCGAGACAGCTTGCAAGGTGTAAGAAACCATTTTTACCATTTTTTGTTTTAAGTGGTCTTCGAAACAAACCCATAAGTTCGTCTGTAACTTTCTCGGTATGAACAACCCCCAGCTCTACTAAATTCCTAAAAAGCCCGAAGTTAAGGGCAGCCATGGCGAACTGACGAACAATCGGAATCCGCATTGAGGTAATTGGCTGAACAGGCCAGTAATCATATCCTACGGTATTGATTAACACCAGTTTCAAAAGCCGATCAGTATAATTCACTGCAAATATCTGCCCGATTCCTCCACCGATATCATGCCCGATAAAATGAACTCTTGGGATGCCTAACTTATCCAGAAATTTTATTAGAATCTGAGCCTGAGCTGACAAAGAATAATCCACCCCTAAAGGTTTGTCTGAATCTCCGCATCCCAAGAGGTCAAGTGCGATTACATCAAACTCCTTTGAAAGTTTTGGGATGAGATTTTTCCAAATAAAAGAGTATGTGGTAACACCATGGACAAGGAGCATCGGTTCACCTTGTCCATACCTGTGATAGGCAATTTTTAAATCTTCAATTTCGGCATATTGGCAGTGAGATATATAGGATTGCATAATTGACTAATCTGCCTAATTAAAAATATTTATAAGAATTCCTAAATTATTATATGATTAAAATAGCAGATTAAAAGAATGTGGTAGTATTATTGCTAATAAAGAAAGAGCAAATCTTTTCTTCTGCCTCGAATTCTTCTTTATTTATTTCTCCCCTTGCATATCCTTTTTGCCGTTTAATATTTCAATAAGCTTGAAGGGCAGGAAGCAATCATGCCCTTCAAGCATGACTGGAAAACAAGATATTTGTGTAATATCATGGCGTTAAGTGTAAATGAGAATAATACGTTAGACGCTACTTCAATTTCTGTGCCTTAATAGAAATGTAATATGCAATCATCAGGATCAACACAACTATAGCACTGAGACCTATCTCATAGAGCTTTTCGATTTCCACACGCTCAAAAAAAGAGGTCTGGGCTTCTATGAGCAATATTCTCCTTACCCCAGCTATTATACCAATGGCAAAAAACGGTTCCAGGAGAAATTTCTGATGTTTAAGAAATCTGTTTACGGTCCAAAGGAGTTCGAGGACAATGAGGGCAAGAAGCACATCATTTATCAGATGTATTATTGACTCTCGGGACGGATGCAGAACGTTAAGTGCTCCATAGAACAGGATAAAACCACACGCAACAAGGAGTAAAATTGCTGCAATTACATGAAACGCAACATCAAACTTAATTATCCCTTTTCTGAATATCTCGGCAATTTTCGACACGGACTGCTCCATAAGGCGACTTTTCCCGTTGGATATAAAAGGTATTATGGATATAATCTGTTATTTAATAATTGATATTATACATAGTATTTGACTTTTAGTGCTATCTCAGTAAAGAATCAGGGTCAAGTCTGGAATCTTGCATATAGATTGCTCGGGATTTACTACTTGAGTACTGACGGCCAGTTTTTATCTGCCTCTTTTATATTTTCAGATAGGCTCTCGAGCCAGAGCTTGCTTACTTTTGCATTAAGATTAAGATAGAGCTTACCGTCTTCAATTTTCCAGATATGGGGATCTATGTCAGCCGTGGACCCACGGCTTACTGCATATGCTCAGTAGCCTCCGTACTGGGGAGCGAACTTTTCAGGATGAGCTGCAAAGAGATCGCGGTGCTCCCTGCTCGAAAATAGCCATTTAGCACCATTCCATTCATAGGCAAACTGCCCGTCCCCTTTGACAGGCTTTCCCATTATGAAATAGGCCACCGCATCATATCCCTTTATGGCAATGCCCTCAGGACCTGCATTGATGACAGGTTTGGAAGAATTGCAGGAGACGATCAGAACGGCAATGAACAGCACAGCAAACCAAGATGGAAGCATGCTTCTTTTCTTCATTGCATTCATAATATCACCTCTCTGAAGTAATCATAGTTCAGAAATATAAGGTTTGTAAAGACAGGGAGATTAACCCTTTCGAGGATATGGATGTACATCATGATATGAACAGGGCATAGCGGAGGAAGTGTTGAGAATTGCGAATGTAGATCAAGAAAAGATCCAGAGCCGTTTATGACACTGCTCTTTTCGTTTGAATGCGTTAATATCTTTTCTTGCTTTTTCCCCCTGATACAGGATGAACTCCCGTAGCTTTCTTGATTTGACCAGGGGCAGATTGTTTCTTAACTTGTCCAGGGGGGATTAAACAACCGGACAAGAGAAACATTACCGCAATTAAAATTAATGTTATTTTTTTCATAATCCTATCTTTCATAAACTAATTAATTTTGAACTCACGGCCGAAATGACGATTCTTTTCCCCCATTTTCCACACC
>CAYPIT010000165.1:0-4481 GCA_964410825.1 uncultured Nitrospiraceae bacterium | reverse complement strand
AAGGAGGTGAAACAGTGAAGAAAATACTCGTTGGATGTATCGTAGTTTTATTTGTTGCAGTATCTGTTATTGCTCTTACAACAGATGCTAACGCAGCGGAGTATATTGGCGTAAAAAAATGCAAGGCATGTCACATAAAGCAGTTTAAATCCTGGCAAAAGACTGCTATGGCTGGCAGCTTTGAGAACCTGAAACCGGGTGTTAAGGCAGATGCCAAAAAGAAGGCTGGACTTGATCCTGACAAAGACTACACACATGACGCGAAATGCCTGAAATGCCACACAACAGGTTATGGAAAGTCAGGAGGGTTTCAGAGCATTGAAGAGACCCCGAAGCTGGCCGGAGTTCAGTGTGAAAGCTGTCACGGTCCTGGCAGCGAATATCGCGCAGTGATGAAGAAGAACAAAAAATACAAAATCGCTGATGCTAAAGCTGCAGGGCTCGTTATTCCGTCAGAAGATGAAAAGACATGTATGAAATGTCACGGCGCTGACAATCCTTTCAAAGACGCTGGATGGAATTTCAAGGAAAGACTTGAAAAGACCCATAAACACTTTCCTTTGAAACACGAACACTAAGATTATTTAATGATAAAGGGGCACATCTTGTTTTTTGACATGATGTGTCCCTTATCTTTTTGTGCCGGTTTTAACTTCTATTCATCAATATCTTCCACATAAAAATCGTCCCTTTTGGCGTTCTATCTGTCCCGTTTTCGTCACTTTTGATGGCACCTTAAAGGATTATGTTAAAATAGGGAACATCACAATGCATTGATTTATATATCGTTGACTCATATCAATCGTCTATGTGTATATCAAATATCCTTCATCTCAGATCACACAAGGGGAAACAGAGTATATTCATAGCTGGACGCACAATCCCTGTTATACTGAAAGTAATTGTATTGATCTGCATTATACTTCCCAATTGCTACTCCGCTGTTGCAATTACAGCCCCCACTGGTGAAACAGCTCTTGAATTCAGATTAACTTCAGTTGATGGTAACGAGATTTCCTTAAGCGATTACAAAGGCTCGATAATTGTCCTTTTATATCTGAGAACAGAACAAACACGTTCTCTTATGATTATGGATGAAGCCCAGGATATTTACACTCGATATAAAGAAAAAGGCATTCAGATCATTGGCATAATTGCGGAAACCGAAAGCAGGGAAGCGATCATCAAGGTAATAACCGAACGCAATATAGATTTTCCTGTACTGATCGATTCTCAGAGAAATGTTTACGGAGACTTCGGTATCAGGGTATATCCCTCAACCGTAATTATAGACAGGGATGGCAAATTTGCATATGGCATTCCAGGACACTCTCTTTCATATAAAACACGAATGGAGGGGGACCTCCGCTTTATGCTTGGTGAAATCACAGAGAAAGAACAGGCGGAATTGCTTTCTCCACCTACGGAGATTAAGGATAAAGCAACATTAGCAGCTGAAAGAAGATATAACCTTGCGTTAAAATTTGTCAAATTAAGACTGATCGAGCAGGCAATAGATGTAGCAAAACAGTCTATTGAAGCTAACCCTGATATTGCAAGATCTCATATACTTCTCGGTTTCTTATTTCTCGATGTACAAGAGGTTGAAAAGGCATTTGAAGAATTTAGCACAGCTTTGCAGATTGCCCCTGATTCACACGATGCAATGACAGGACTGGGGGCAACACTCATCTTAAAGGGAGAAAGCGATAGTGCTATCAAAATTCTTACCGATGCGACCTTATCAAATCCATATCCTCAAATGACATTTTACGAACTCGGCAAAGCTTATGAACTTACAGGTGAAAAAGACAAGTCAATAGAAATGTACAAGAAAGTGTTAGAGAAAATAGTCGAGAAAAGCATTATCCCATCTTCAATATCCAGATGCGAATAATCCTGATGCAACTGCATCATTAATATAGAGAAAAGTAAAGTCAAAATTGCTGCTGGCAGCATGATTGTATTTCATTCTCCACGTATGTCCGGAGATATCCCCGCTTAACCTGCATTAATAACATAAATATCTTGAATCAAAGCAGGTATGAAAAAAACGCTTCATTATTGACTACTCAACCTTATATCCCCATTTAAAAAACGGGGTATTTAAGTTCTTTTCTTAATAAAATTTTAATAAAATCCGATATATATAAAGAATAAGAGACTTAGGGATGAGTTTATATGTATAACTACATATTTTAAGGAGATGAAATGAAAATGATAACGTGTCGGAAATTAAGGCTAATAAAAAGGACCCTATTTTATATGCAAGTTATGCTTTTCATCGGGACTACTGTTCACGCTGTTCAAGATACTAATGAAGAGTTGCGGGGTGCTGCGTTCACCGATCCAACGAAAATATTTGAAATGGACGCTGATTGGATAAAAAAACCGATCACGTATGACTCTTCAATCGAAAATGCCGATCTTGTGATCACATTGGGGCAGCATCTTTATCCGATTGCAAAACCCATTATAAAAAAATACGCAAAAGAACGTGGCCTGAAAATCTTCATTAATGAAGGCACATGCGGCATTTCTGCAGGAATGCTGTCAAGGAAGGCGGCTGATATCGGGGGATACTGTTGCCCTCCCGGAGAGACGGATCGGTTGCCGGGCCTGAAATTCCATACTGCTGGAATCGCAGCCCTTGCTTTGTTCGTGAACCACAGTAATCCTATTGATAATGTCTCGATCGAACAGGCCCGTCAAATTTTCTCGGGAGAAATAAATCGATGGTCGGAGATTAAGATCGCCTCAGGGGAAAATGGACCCAGTCAACTGATTCGGCCTGTTGCACGACTTCATTGTAAATTGAGACCGGGTCACTGGAAATTACTGCTTGCAAACGAAGATTTATTCTCACCTTCCATACAGGAGATGGGCAGTATTCCGGATATGATTGAGCAGGTTTCAAGAAATCCCAGGGCGATTGGCTACGAAACCATGACATCGATTTATCGTTACTATCCCCATGAAAAAGAATTGAAAGTAAAAGCCCTGAAAATCAATGGCTACGCACATAATAAACCATCCGATCTGTTGAACGGCAACTACCCCTTATACCGCGTTATAAGTTTAACAACATGGGAAGGCAAAAATGTTCAAAATCCTCATGCTCAGAAATTGGTTGATTATCTAATACAGGAAGTCGAACACATTGATAGCAAGCTTGGCATAGTTCCGGTTTCACGAATCAGGAAGGCAGGGTGGAAATTTTATGGTAATGAACTCAATGGAGAGCCAGAATGAGAAGTACCTCAGCAGCCGGGAGTAATTTTCTATTTACATTAATTCGCAGGCTTAACAGGCGGATATCCCTCACAATCAAATTTATATGCCTGACGGTTATTGTCGGGATTATAACCTGGGTTGTATTGGATGTAATCCAGACAAAAAAGGTCGAGACCCTTCTCCGGGATCAAATGCTCGAGACGCTTCAGAATCAGACGATTAAAAGTCGCCTTACCTTTGACAAGAATATCAAATCTATTCATCAGGCAGTTAAATTATTTCTGAACGGGCAGAATTTCATTGAATACATTAAAAAGCAAAACTGGTCTCCGGGAGACGCTATTCAAATTAAAACACACAGGCGATCACCCGGCTGGTTTCCTAACCCTTCAGTGCTGCGTATATTTGCCAGACCGAGATTTGTTATATTGCTGGATCCACAAAACAGATCCAGAGAACTCTACAAAAGCCGGCAAGAGTCCCTGTCACCTCTGTTACTCAAACCTTCGTCTCTTCTTATCGCGAAGAGTCTCGGACAGAATTTTATAACCAGAATTGATGGTTTGCCTTATGTAATCGCATCAGAACGTTATCTTAGCTCACAGGGTAAATTCTTGGCCACTTTAATGCTTGCTTCTCCAATTGATGAACAGTTTCTTGACTCATCATTAGTCTCTACTACTGCCGGAGAGGTGTTAGCATTACTGACCTCGGACAAAGATCCAAGAATTTTACTGAGCAGTGATCACATCGCAGTGCCTGCAGGTGCTTCATTAAATAAATTACAGAATAAATATTTTATTATAGGTAAAGAATTTTTTGATTACGGTTCCGCTGAAGAAGTTATCAAGTTAGTTTCCCTTATTTCAGTTTCAAAAATTCAGGCATTGACCAATTCAGTTATTTCATCAGAACGGCTATTGCGCGCTGCAGGAACTCCAATATTCATTTTGACTTTTGCACTCATCATTTTCTGGTTTACTGGTCGTATCAGACATCTGACATACCATGTTGCAGAGTTTTCACGAAATGAATTATTTGGAGGTATCAGCATATCAGAGCCTGCATTTAAAGGGGATCAACTTGTCGTCCTTGAGGAGCGGTTTAACCGCTTAACAGAAGAAGTCCTGCAGGCGCGTGAAATCACAAAAAAGGAAGCACGGCAACATACACAACTCATTGTTGAAAATGCATTTGATGCAATTATCACAGTTGATGCCAATGGTGTGATTATGACATGGAACCCT
>CAYPIT010000164.1:0-4482 GCA_964410825.1 uncultured Nitrospiraceae bacterium | reverse complement strand
CACTTCTGAAGTTCTTGCGTGTTCTGAAGCTGCCGCAGTCGCGTCGGGTACAGCCACTCTTGAAACGGCACTTGCCGGAACGCCAATGGTGGTTTTTTATAAGATATCGCCACTTACTTTTTTTATGGGTAAGGTTTTGACAAACCTCAAATTTATTGCTCTTGTCAATATTCTCTCAGGTCGGAGAGTCGTGCGGGAGCTGGTGCAGAAAGATGCAACTGCAGGTAAAATTCATGAGGAACTGTCAAGAATTCTGCAGGATATGCAATACAGAAACTCGATCATATCTGATCTCAATAAAATTCAGATTATGATGAAAGGCAAATCGCCGTCTTCCCGGGTAGCTGAAATTACAGGGGAAATAGCAGGATGGAATGATGCTGTTACTGTATAATTTGCTCTCAGCAATAGCCATACCTTTATACTCACCATGGATATTCTTTAAGAAAGGACCTGAAAACAGGACGACTTTTATTAAAGAACGTTACGGGTTAGCTGAATATGAGAAGACGAATATATGGATGCATGCTGTGTCTGTTGGTGAAGTCCTTGCCAGTCTGCCTTTTCTGAAAGCATTGAAAAAAAAATTTCCGTCAAAAAAAATTGTTCTTTCCACAACAACTTATACTGGGCAGAAAATTGCCCGGGATAGATTCCCTGAGGCTGATAGAATTATGTACACCCCGGTCGACGCAATATTTTGCACGGGACGCGTTGTAAGTTTATTGAAACCTGAAATCTTTATTACGGTGGAAACTGAGCTATGGCCTGCCCTTTTCCAATCCCTGAAAAATCTTGATTCCAGAATTGTGATATTAAATGGCCGAATTTCAAATGCTTCATATAAAGGCTACAGGAAAATAAAATTTTTCATAACAAAACTTTTATCAAAAGTTGACTATTTTTATATGCAGGATGATGTTGGTGCTGAACGAATTATTAATCTTGGTGCGGACAGAAACAAAGTCGGGGTTATGGGTAATTTCAAATTCGATATGGCGTTTGATCATTCAACCTCTCTGAACTGGCTCTACCCTGCAAATTGCGATATACTTCTTGCTGCAAGTACACACAAGGGCGAGGAAGAAATAATTCTTGATGCATACACGATAATAAAGAAAACCTTTGCTGAACTGAAACTGATATTAGCACCGAGACACCCCGAAAGATTCGATGAAGTTGCAGAGCTTATCGGTAAAAAAGGGTGTAGTTATGTCAGGCGTTCCGAAATAATTCAGTGGGCAAAGATAAGCGGTCAGGGATCAGTTTCAGCAAACAGGGAACAACAACCAAATGACAACAGAGTTCCTGATATTATTCTTCTGGATAGTGTCGGAGAACTTCCAGATGTATTTGCTAATATTTCAATAACATTCGTCGGAGGAAGTCTTGTGCCTATTGGAGGGCATAATATCTTTGAGCCTGCATACTGGTCAAAACCGATAATCTTCGGCCCTCATATGGATAATTTCCCTGCCGCAGCAGACTTTCTGGATTCAAATGCTGCCCTTGAGGTTAACAGTTCCAAAAACATTTCTGATACAGTTATCGATTTACTGAATAATAATGATAAAGCAGTACAAATGGGCAAAAATGCAAAAAAAATTGTTGACAAAAATACAGGTGCTGTAAAAAAAGCGATCGAGCTGGTGAGGAGTTACATTGGGACTGTTTAGCTTCATTTACAGACTGGGGCTTTCCTGTCACAAGCTCCTTTCAAAGCCACACAAACTACCCGTAAAAGTGATCAGCATAGGCAATATTACACTGGGAGGTACGGGCAAGACACCTGCTGTGATAAGCGTTGCCAAGGCAGCAAAAAACCGTGGACTCAGTCCCTGTGTTCTAACAAGAGGGTATAAGGCAAAATCAGGGGGTACATGTTTTATCAGTAAAGGTGAAGGTCCATTCATAAGCGCTGCTGATGCAGGGGACGAAGCCTATTTAATGGCTGAAATCCTGAGAGACATTCCTGTTGTTAAAGGTAAAAACAGGTATGAAGCAGGTCTTCTGGCAATGAAAGAATATTTCGGAAAATTCGAAACCCCTGATCAGACATCTGACCACCAACAATCGGTCCCTGTATTTATTCTTGATGACGGCTTCCAGCACTGGGGACTGCAAAGGGATATTGACATCGTCCTTATCGATGCTGCCAACCCTTTTGGCAATAAAAGGCTTTTCCCAGAGGGAATGTTAAGAGAACCCCTCACCGCTCTGAAGCGTGCTCATGTCATTATATTAACGAAATCTGATATCGCCGGAAATGAATCTATTGCATCCATCTCACAAGAAGTCCGGAAAATTAATCCCGATGTTCCAATATTTACGGCTTTTCACAAGCCTGTTGAACTGGCAGATACAGCAGGCAATGTTATAGAATTAAAGTCGTTTATAAACAAGAAGGTTTATGTCTTTACCGGTATCGCCGACACCATATATTTTGAATCCCTCTTAAGAACAAACGGAACCCGGATAATCGACTCAAAAACATTTCGGGACCATCATTCGTATACACAGAAAGATATTGATAAAATTAAATCTGACGCCTTGGGGCTGGATATTGTTACAACTGAAAAAGACATGGTAAAGTTAAAAGGATTGAATGTTCCGCACAATGTCCATGCTTTCAGGATCGAGTTCACTGTCAACAGCGAATTTTATGAATATATTTTCAGGAGGCTGCAATGATAAGACACATTAATGTCAAAACCAGGTCCAGGACCGAATTTATAGACATCACATCTGATGTACAGGACCTCGTTGATAAATCCGGAATAAAAAATGGAGTGTGCCGAGTATATGTCCCTCATACAACGGCAGGTGTAACGATCAACGAAGGAGCAGACCCCTCTGTTGTAAGAGATATTCAAACTGCTCTAACCAAGCTTATACCTCATAGAGGTGACTATAAGCATGTGGAGGGTAATTCGGACGCTCATATAAAAACAACTCTTGTCGGCTCTTCCCTGACTGTAATTATTGATGAAGGGAAACTGCTGTTAGGCACATGGCAGGCTATCTTCTTCTGCGAATTTGATGGAGCCCGAAGCAGAAAAGTCATTCTAAAACTTACTGAAAATTAATTTTATATTGTATCAGAAATACGCTATTGCGTATTCGCTGGACTTGAACTTTTCATATCACTTCAATTAGATGTCATTCCGTACTTGATACGGAATCCAGTCCCTTTTCTCTGTATCACCGCTTTCCAGGCTGTTGCAGAAATCGTCAGTGGGAAGAACTTATTTGCGCTCACCTGAACCTCCCCTGATTTTCTTTTTCGGTTTTAACGGCGGCAAAAAATTCTCTCCGGTTACCACTTTTTTGCCTGTCTTCTGCTCCAGTTCGCGACGTGCTCTTTTGGCAATTCTTCCACCTTTCTTGCCTACCTCTTTATTTTCACTCATACCCGTCGCGTCAACGCTTTCAGCGATCTGGCGGGTTGAGAGTTCCGCAAGCGCGGTGAAGATAAGCTCCGCTTCACTCATATGGTCACGCAGGTTCTGGGTCTTCAGCCCTTTGATATCTTTGTGCTTCTTAACCGAAACACTGCTCCATTCTTGATGAATGATATTGGTCAGAATAGCGTATTCATCCTCACCCGTTATCTCGTGTCCTTTCCAGTAATCGGTGAGCTTGTTGCGGGTCTCCTGACCCATCATCCGCTGCTGAATCCATTTTTCGCTTCTGCCGTGCTCTTTCCAGTATTCCCGCGCGCGGTCAAGGGACCGGGCAGGGTCGCCCATGTCCTGAATACGCTCATAGCCCACTTTGGCAAGCCACAGTTTGATCGGCTCAGCCTTGGGACTGGGAACGGACTGGATCAGCCGTAAAAGGGTTTCAGGGTCAGCAACATCAGTAATGCGCATTTTGCCGTCTTCCGCAACAAGCTTCAACCGGTTACATTTTGTAACCGTTTCACTCCCCTCTTTTTTCATGCGGTTTTTCAAGACCTTCCAGTAGTTTCTTGCGGCCTGATAGTCAGGCTGCTGGATCAGCACCTGAATAATATCCACCACTGAAAAATACCATATTTCTAATTCCTCATCGTATACTCTGCGGATTTTATAATTTTCAAAAACAGCAAGTGAGTTTTCTTTCATGTTTTGTCCCCATTATTTTTCTCAACTGTCGACAATTTGTCGACAATCAGTCCTCCGTTTAACGCTAATTTTATAATCCTCAAAAACCGCAAGTGCCTGTTCTTTATTCATTGTTTGTCTCCATCGGGCGCACCTTTGATTCGATAAAATCGATTTCATTTTTGGTTAATTTGAAATTGCGGTAAAGTTTCTGATCCGTCCTAAGTGTTCCTATTATCATTCTTGGATAATCGCGAGTTTCTCCGCCCTCAGCATAGCCACCTCGCCATGTCCCCACATATTTTAAAGATGTTGAAAGTTATAATAGCTTACATTCAGTTTTTGATGTTTTTCAAGTTAGCAAATTCCTCAATTTTCAAGCTTGACCCCATTTATA
>CAYPIT010000163.1:0-4563 GCA_964410825.1 uncultured Nitrospiraceae bacterium | reverse complement strand
CCTGATATGGAAACAGCATTTTTACAGTTGTCCCCTTATCCAGTTCATTTTCCGCAAATATCAAACCGTAATGCTCGTCCATTATTTTCTTGCATATGGCAAGACCTAATCCTGTTCCTACGCCAATCTCCCCTGAATTATAAAATGGTTCAAAAATCATATTTACCGCCTCATCCGTCAGACCAGGGCCTGTATCTGAAACCTCTACCACCACATAATCAACTTCAAATATAGACTGCATGTAAGTCTTAATTGTCAGCGTACCACAAGAAGGCATTACTTCTATCGCATATGAAACCAGATTATTTACTGCTTGCCTGACCTGAATCCGGTCAATAAGAACTTGCGGAAGCTGATCACCAAGTGTCATTTTAATATTTAATGATTTCTCCTTACATAATGTTTCCATTTCTCGCATAGATTCCTCTGCTACACTGTTTAGATCCTGATATTCCATATCTGACTTCGGCTCTCTTGAAAATGTAAGCACATCTTTAAGAATTCGTTCTAACCTGTTAACCTCTGATACAATGACCTCTGCATATTCTTTCTCTTTTGTTTCACCCTGCAATTTATTGTTTAAGCGTCTCGCAAAGCCTCCGATTGAAGTCAACGGATTTCTGATTTCATGCGCTACATCCGCAGTCAATCTTCCCAGAGCAGAAAGTTTTTCCACACGAACAAGTCTTCCCTGAACATTTTTCAGTTTTTCGATTGAAGACTCAAGGTCTCTGTTAAGATTCAGCATTTTTTCTTTATCTTCGTTAAGTTTTTGAGAAAGCACTCCGAGAGGAATCGCGAGCAGAAACAAAAATGCCACCCTTACGATAAAATCTGTCCAGTGAAGTTCGTAGAACTGGTACCCACAACTGACAAAATATAACCCGCCTGACACGGCCGCGATAGCAGTCCCGGGAATGAGTCCAAAATAAAAAGAATAAAGTGCGGTAATAAGATAGAAACCATTGAAAAAGGAACTTTCAAATCCCCCTGTTACTCTTACCAGTAAAGAAGCATATAACATGTCAAAAACAAGCGCAACACCATAAATGATTTTCTTCTTCTGCGGCAACAAAAATAGCCACACATAAATCAACGAAGAATAGACCGCAAAATACGTAAAGATACTGATGACATGTTGAAATGTCTGATTAGATATTTCGGAGAAAAAGAGCCAGCCTATACCGCCCCAAAATATTGATATTCGCAATAAGAGAAAGGCAATATCGACACTCTCGATACCAGCTTTGATTTTCTCCCGTAAAGCACTCAGTCTTTCAATTAATTTCATAATTTATATTTCTAATTACAAACTTTACTCAATTGATTAATGAGCCACTTCATTTTAATCCTGATATTTGTTTACAATTCTCTCATAGCTTCCTATATATATCTTCGATAACAATACCCTTTTTCTTTAATGCGATGGCCTTATATAAAGTTAATTAAATAATATATATGCCTGCTATGAATGCTGGCAATTCAGTTGATGTTTTGCCATCCAATAATTCATAATATCTAAATGAATTCCACCTTTCTGAAAGTTTATTCAGAGTTACAGCGAGGCATGCGCCTCTCAAAATGTATTAAATGCGGATGTATGAAAGGAACTCTCGAAAATCTCAAGGCATCTTTACCATTATTGAAAATTAAAGACTCAAAAGAGCTGCTTAAAAGTGTAAATAAATGGCTGAGCCAGCTTCAGCCCCTGGAATACCCCTGCTTTGGATGCAAATTCTGCATTCCTCCGGAGGCGATGACTCTTCTGACAAGAAAATATCCTGCACTTACCTCATCAACACTTTCAACCTGCGAAATCAAGGTAAGCTCTGATTCCTGGCCGCCGGTTGAAGGAGAATATACAATAATCGATAAATCAGCGCCAGTAGCTGTCTCCACTCTTGCAAGCACAAGACTTGAAGAAAAGCTCGCAAAAGCCAGACCTGAAGGACTGTGTATTGTTGGTAAAACAGAAACAGAAAATATCGGGATCGACAAGATCATTAAGAACGTTATTTCGAATCCTGTAATTAGTCAAATGATAATTGCCGGAAAAGATCCTGAAGGACATCAGAGCGGAAAAACTTTGCTTGCTTTGTGGAAAAATGGTGTTGACAAAAACATGAGAGTTACAGGATCAAAAGGGAGACGTCCGATTCTTAAAAACGTATCCCGTATGGAAGTCAAAAAATTTAGAGAACAGGTACAGATGGAAGATATGATCGGTTCTGAAAATACAAGATCAATTGCTAACAAAATCAGGGAGCTTGCTCTTAAAACTTCCACTGCAGATTGCGCTCCAAGCTGCGGCTGTCATGATAAACCTGTCATGATGCCACAACCTGTTGTAATTGACATCAAACCGGCAACAGCATCAAACAGAACCTCTCATCCCCCCAGAATTACAGCAAAAAAACATGGTAAAAATATAAAACTTGATAAGGCCGGCTACTTTGTTATTCTACCTTCAAAGAAAAATAAAACCATCCTTGTCGAGCACTACTCATATGACAATAAACTACTCAGAGAGATTAAGGGCAAGTCAGGTCGTGATATATATTTCACAATAATTAACAACAAATGGGTTACAGAGCTGAGCCATGCTGCTTATGTAGGGAAAGAGCTTGCAAGGGCAGAATTGTCTATCAAAAAAGGCTTTAAGTTTGTTCAGGACGGAGCGTAAGTAAACTAAAAAAAAGAAAAAAAAGCAAAAATACTAAATCAAAATTAAGGAAGAACTTCAATTTGTCATTCCGGGCTTGACCTGAAATCCAGGGTTTTCAACTTGAATCAGTTCTCTGCTTTTCAAGTACGGCATCTAGATTCCCTGATCAATTCAGGGAATGACAACTGGTTTTAAATTGCAAATGGGAAAGATTACAGCAATAGCCAACCAGAAGGGCGGGGTTGGTAAAACCACATCAGCTATCAATATAACAGCTTCCCTGGCAGCTACCGGGAAAAAGGTTCTCCTTGTTGACACAGACCCTCAGGGAAATTCAACAAGCGGACTCGGTATTGATAAGGAAAGTCTGAATGGAAGTCTATATGATCTCTTCACAGAAAATAAATCGATTCAGGAGATCGTCCTTAACACAAATATTGATCAGCTCAGTATTATTGCGTCAAATATTGAGCTGATAGGAGCAGAGCTTGAACTCACCGATAAGGAAGGAAGGGAATCTGTCCTTAAACATGCCCTTGAGACAATGAGGTCACAGTTTGATTATATTTTTATAGATTGTCCGCCTTCTCTAAGCCTTTTAACACTTAATGCCCTTGTTGCTGCCAACAGCCTGCTTATTCCTATGCAGTGTGAATATTACGCTCTCGAGGGAATCAGCATGCTGCTTAGGACATTTGAGCTGATAAAAAATTCATACAATCCCTCTCTCGAAATTGAAGGTATCTTGCTTACAATGTTTGACCAGAGAAATTCGCTGGCCAACCAGGTGACCGGCGAATTAAGAAAACATTTTGGAGACAAAGTGTACCGGACTGTCATCCCCCGAAACGTAACTCTCGCAGAAGCGCCAAGCCATGGCAAACCTGTGATATACTATGACATCCGTTCAAAGGGTGCCCAGAGCTACCTTGAACTCGCAAAGGAGATTATTGGAAATGAAACCGGCACTTGGTAGAGGCCTTTCTGCTCTTATCCCAGATAAGGGGAAACCCCCGGCAAAAGATATCCCTGAATTAACTTTAAAAAGTATTATCCCAAACGAGTATCAGCCAAGGAGGGTCTTCAACGACTCCTCCCTCAATGAACTTGTTGCGTCTATAAAGGAAAAAGGTGTAATCCAGCCCGTAATTGTCAGAAAATCCGCAAACAATGTTTATCAGCTTATTGCAGGTGAAAGAAGGTGGAGAGCTGCAAAAATAGCAGGTTTATTAAGCATCCCGGCAATTATAAAGGATGCAACCTCTGTAGAGGCTCTCGAGATTGCATTAATCGAGAATATACAAAGGGAGGACCTGAACCCGCTTGAAACAGCAGAGGCATTTCAGCGACTTATTACAGACTTCAATCTGACACATAATGATCTATCCAGAAAAGTAGGCAAAGACAGGGCAACTGTAACAAATTACCTGAGAATCCTAAAACTACCGCTTGAAATTAAAAAGAAACTCGCGGATGCATCATTATCTATAGGTCATGCAAAAGCCTTGTTACAGGTTACTAATCAGAAACTTCAAATAGATATAGTGAATAAAATTATTCGTAAAGGACTCAGCGTCAGAGAAGCAGAAGCGCTCTGCAAAAAGAGTTCTTCATCAACCTCATCAGATTTAAAAGCAAAAACCGCTAAAGACCCGCAAATTGCTTCTCTTGAAGAGAAGCTTATGCATAGCCTCGGTACAAAAGTTCAACTTCATCATAAATCTAATAAACGCGGAAAAATCGAAATTCAGTATTATTCACTTGAAGAACTGGACCGGCTATTGGAGATTTTAATACCTTAATTCCTTAAATTGTATAAATCAATATTTTGCTTTTACAGCAGTTGTACACACAACTTTTTATTATACACACATTAGATGCTTCTATATTTAGGTCAT
>CAYPIT010000162.1:0-4597 GCA_964410825.1 uncultured Nitrospiraceae bacterium | reverse complement strand
AAATACCGGATGTCCCACAGATGAGTCGGAGTCAACACAGAAATATCCGATTCTCTCAAACTGATACCGGTTTCCAGGCACTGCCCCGGCCAAACCCGGTTCGACCCGGCATGACTTGAGTGTCTCAAGAGAATCGTGGTTAATGTTAGACAGAAAATCATTCTCTTCAACATCTTCTTCAGGATTGGCCTTATTAAACAGATGATTATACAGGCGCACTTCCGCTTCAATCGAGTGACCGGCAGAGACCCAGTGGAGCGTTGCCTTTACTTTTCGTCCGTCAGGAGAATCTCCTCCCCTTGTTGCAGGATCATAGGTGCAGTGCAGTTCAGATATCTCACCGGTCTGCTCATCCTTGACTACATGATTACATGTTATGAAATATGCGTAACGAAGCCTCACTTCCCGCCCCGGTGCAAGACGGAAAAACTTTTTAGGAGGTTCCTCCATGAAGTCATTCTTTTCTATGTATATCTCGCGGGAAAAAGGGACCTTCCTGGTCCCCATATTCATATCTTCCGGATTATTTATTGCATCCATCTCTTCCACCTTATCTTCAGGATAGTTTACAATTACCACTTTAAGCGGGCGCAGAACAGCCATAACACGATTTACCCGTCTATTCAGATCCTCACGAACACAATGTTCAAGCAGCGCCATATCTACAGTGCTTTCTTTTTTTGCCACGCCTATGCGATCAGAAAAGTCCCTTATCGATTCAGGTGTATATCCGCGTCTCCGCAAACCGGATATCGTCGGCATCCTTGGATCATCCCATCCATTTACATATTTCTTCTCAACCAGCATCAGAAGCTTTCTTTTGCTCATTACTGTATGGCTCAAATTCAGACGCGCGAATTCGATCTGTTGTGGATGGTAAACATTTAACTGCTCAAGAAACCAGTCATATAACGGCCTGTGATCTTCAAACTCGAGCGTGCAAAGTGAGTGAGTTATTTTCTCTATAGAATCCGATAAGCAGTGTGCAAAGTCATACATCGGATAAATGCACCACTTATCGCCCGTCCTGTAATGAGTCCCCCGCTGAATGCGGTAAATAACAGGGTCACGCATATTAATGTTGCCGGATGCCATATCGATTTTGGCGCGAAGTGTGCGGGACCCATCCTCAAATTCACCGGCACGCATGCGCTCGAAGAGATCAAGGTTTTCTGCAGCTGAACGGTTACGATACCGGCTCTCTTTTCCGGGCTCGGTCAAAGTACCGCGGTGCTTTCTTACTTCATCGGGTGTTAAATCACAAACATATGCCTTTCCCGCTTTTATTAAACGTACAGAGTTCTCGTAAAGCTGTTCGAAATAATCGGATGCGTAAAAGAGCCTGTCGTCCCAGTCATAACCAAGCCACCGAACATCATCGGTAATTGCATTCACATATTCTTCTTCTTCTTTACTGGGATTAGTGTCGTCCATTCTCAAATTGCATGTACCGGAAAACCGGGCAGCCATGCCGAAGTTAAGGCATATCGACTTTGCATGGCCTATATGCAGATAGCCGTTTGGTTCAGGTGGAAAACGCGTATGCACTTTACCATCATTCCTGTTGTTCTTTAAATCTTCTTCAATTATATGTTGTATAAAATTTGAAGAAGTTTTTGAATCATTTCCGGACATGTAATTAGCCTACATTATTCATAAATATTTTTAATCAAAGCAGGACTGATTCCCGATATGAGTTCAGATTGAATCTATAGCACTCTTAAGTCTTTTGATTGTCTTATCCCTGCCGATGACATCAATCACTTCAAATATTCCCGGACTTTGCGTACCCCCGGTTAATGCAACACGAACCGGCTGGGCAAGTTTGCCAAGTTTGATATCATATTTTTCCACCATTGTCCTGAAAAGCTGCTCTATAGAACTCTCTGAAAACTGATCAAGAGATTCAAGTCCATCATTCAGTTCAATAAGCAGATCACGGCTCTTTTCATTGAGAAACTTTGACTTAGCCTTTTCATCATATTCAATTTCTTCCGCAATATAGTAACGCAGTGATTTAGCGAGTTCAATTAATGTCTTTGAACGTTCTTTCAGGGTGTCTATCGCCCTGGACAGCCATTCCCTGTCTATTTCGTGCCGATTATCAATGATTTTTTCTTTCACAAGAAACGGCATTACAAGATCAGCGAGCTTCTTTGATGATGACTTAATAATATATTGACTGTTAAGCCAAAGAAGCTTTTCCGGATTAAATACTGCAGCTGCCTTGCCAACATTTTCAAAAGTGAAATATTCGACAAGTTCTTCACCCGAAAATATCTCCTGGTCCCCATAAGACCAGCCGAGCCGTACCAGATAATTCACAAGAGCTTCAGGCAGGTATCCCATTTCAGAATATGCCATTACCGACGTAGCTCCGTGCCTTTTGGAAAGACGTGCCTTATCAGAACCGAGTATCATCGGTAGGTGAGCAAACTTCGGGACCCTATATCCAAACGCATTATAAAGCTGAATCTGTTTCGGGGTATTGTTTAAATGGTCATCACCCCTTATTATGTGTGTGATTGACATATCAACATCATCTACAACAACTGTCAGGTTGTAAGTAGGCGTTCCGTCAGAGCGAAGGATTATAAGATCATCAAGCTGTTCATTGTCAAATTCAATCGACCCCCTGATCAAATCATCAACAACCGTATGTCCTTCATGGGGCATTCTGAATCTTACAACCGGACTGACTCCGGGAACAGGCTCCTTCAGATCCCTGCACCTGCCGCTGTACTTCATCGGTTTACCCTGAGCCATCGCCTCCTTTCGCATCGCCTCAAGCTGCTCCTGAGAACAGTAACAGTGGTATGCCCTGCCTTCACTTAATAACTTTTTTGCATAACCGCTGTACAGATCAAACCTGTCGGTCTGCCTGAACGGACCCTCATCCCAGTCAAGTCCAAGCCATTTCATTCCCTGAAGAATTGCGTCTATATATTTATCGGTTGATCGTTCCCTGTCCGTATCCTCAATCCGCAAGACGAATGCACCGTTATTGTGCCTTGTATAGAGCCAGTTAAAAAGCGCTGTCCTTGCCCCCCCTATATGCAAAAATCCGGTTGGACTTGGCGCAAAGCGTACCCTTATCTTGTCGGTCAAAAATCCCTCCTGTGCTGAATTTAAGCTTCTGTAATTATAAGTTTTAAAATCTTTCCTGTTCTGTCAGTCACCCTGAATCTGTCATCAGCCCTGTATCCTGCAACCCATATAATATCATTTCCGGACAGAACAATAGGAATCCTGTCTCGCTCATCTCTGGGGACTTTTTCGTCCACAAAATAATTCTGAAGTTTTTTCCTCTTCCCAAAGCCAACAGGACAGAAAAAATCTCCTTCTGCCCTGGCCCTGACCTTCAGCGGAAAACTCATGGCATCTGCATCAAAGACACATGATGTTTTCCCGTCAAAAGTATCTTCTGCCTTATCCTCCATAAACGCCTTCAGGGTAATCCCGATCTCTCCGATGTTGACTTCACATGGAGGCTGAATCTCATATTCGCCTATTTTTACTGGAGACTCTGAAGTGATTTTTAAAATGGAATATTCCTTTACCACCCGAACACCCCTTGGGAGATGTATCCTGTCACCGGCTTTACCTTTCTTTATAAGCTTGATAATATCTTCAACATGAACGAAACTCATGCCTCTCAATCCTTCAGTTGCTTCGATCGCCCTTCTGAGAACACGCCTTAATACAGGCCTTTCGATAATCTCAAGAGGTGAGGTAAACAGCTCAATACGGTTAACCCTCTTTCTGCTGATAACTCTCATTAATGTCTTTGTAACTATCAGTTCAAGATACTCATCTTCTTCCCTTAAAATGTTCGCTGTTCTGCAAATATCACGAATCACCGAAGGATTCCATTCCTTCAGATCCTTAAACAGTCTGCCTCGAAGCCAGTTCCTGAAGTAATGATCCTTAACGTTAGAAGAATCGATCATGAAAGTCTGGGCCACATCTTTAGTCAAAAACTGCTCAATAACCTGTCTTTCGATTTCGATAAGCGGTCTGATAATCCCGGCCCTGACAGCAGGCATACCAGACAGACCACTTTTCCCGGCACCCCTGAAAAGCCTCATCATCACAGTCTCTGCCTGATCATCGGCATTATGTCCAAGGGCAATTTTAGAGGCATTTATCTTCTTTGCTATATCCTCATATGCCTGATAGCGCAATTCTCTTGCAGTCTCCTGCATATTTTCACCCCGCTCAGATGCATGCTTTTTTACGTCAACAGACTGCACAAAGAATTCGATAGACCGCTCCATACAAAACTGTCTGCAAAAAGCTATCTCCCTTTTAACTTCGTCAGGTCTGAGCCTGTGGTCCACATATAAAGCGCTCAGGGACAGATTAAAATCATATCTGAGTTTATCTAAAATAACTGCAAGACATATCGAATCAGGTCCACCGGACAAACCGATAAGAATATGATCTCCGGGCGAAAGCATATCGTATTTCCTGATCGCTTCCTGTGCTCTTTTTATAATTTCCATAAGATATTAATTATACATTAATACCTAATGCCTTGGACTAACCCATATTATTCACCCGGCAAAGCAGGTATTAAAAAAAAAACGTTTTGGGA
>CAYPIT010000161.1:0-4703 GCA_964410825.1 uncultured Nitrospiraceae bacterium | reverse complement strand
TTATCCGTTTCCCGCCTTTCCCGCTTTTCCCGCCTTTCCCGCCTTCCTCGCCTTTCTCGCCTTCCTCGCCTTCCTCATCTCACTCTCTTCAAACTGCTCTTGGTAAAATCTTTATCCTCAAGTCCGGTACTGAATCTGTAATTTGAAAATTTCAGACGGGTACTTTTCCCGTTTTGATGATTAACCATGTTCATCTCATCAGCCCTCCAGTATCTGTCCAGATATTTTTTGTAACCGGTGAATGTGAGGGTCTTTAAATGTGAATTTTTACGGTCAAAATATTCAACCCTTAAAATGCGGTACTCTTTCCTGTCTATCCAGGATACCAGCCGCGTATAGCCTGAATTCTTTTTGTCCACCGGGTAATACTCAACGATAAAGCACTCCTGCCCGTCATACAGTTCATCGCGTATCCATTTATATGTATATTTCTCCAGCTCCTGACTCGATATATCCTCATAGGCAAATTCACTGCCCATGAACGAACCGGATTTATTTCTGGAACTGATACGCTTTACCCTTTTTAAAGCCGGCAGGTACAGCCATTGATCGTCGTCTCCGATCTTGTGCGTGAAATTAAGAAACGCTGTTCCCTTCACATCCCTCGGATTATCAAATATGCTCATACTTTTGTCTCCGTCCCCTTCGACCTCAAGTGTCCTGGTGCGGATTTTTCTGTTACTCTCCTGACCATGTTTATTCCTTAGTGTCATGTTCATCTCAGCAGTAAAATCATTAAACCCTTTATCATGCCTGTCAGCCTCCATAGCGATCGCGAGCCCTTTTTCTTCGGGAGTCTCGGCTAATGTGGTAACTGGAACTAAAAGCAAGAGTAGTATTATGTAGACTAAAAACTTATTCATTTATTTCTCCTCCATCTGCTTTCCCATCCACTTTCATCAGCAGTGCAGGCAAAAAGAAGAAATCCATGAACAGAGCAAATGTAATAGTTATGGCAGAAAGCAGACCCATGTCTGAATTCATACTGTAGCCTGAATAGGTTAACACCAGAAATCCTCCAACCAGTGACAAAGTTGTAATTATCATAGCATTTCCTACTGTGTTGAACGAATAACGAATAGCTCCTGCTGAATCCAAATTGTTTTCCCGGCGGGCGCGAATATACTTGTTCATGAAATGTACAGTATCATCCACTACAATTCCAAGTGTCATCGCCGCTACAACAGATAGTCCAAGTCCAATCTGTCCTACTGTTATTCCCCACAAACCAAATGACATGATTGCTGGAGTCAGATTTGGGACAAGGCTTAAAGTCCCGAGCTTGAAGCTTCGCAATGCAAATATCATTAAGCCTGAGATCAGTACAAGGGCCAGAAAAGACGCACCTAACATACTGTTAATATTACGCTGGGATATATGCGACCAGATTACGGTAAGTCCCGAACCATAAGTAAACATTTCTTCAGGAGCATTTGCCAGCAGCCACTCCCTTGCTTTCTCATCCATTGCACGTGTTTCTATAGCAGACATGCTCTTAAACGTCACTATAAATCTGGTTGCTGATTTATCGACATTAATCTGGTTATTAAGATCAAGTCCAAAAGGCAGCGACATCTCGTAAAGAAGCAGGTACTGCGCCGCAAGTTCACGGTCATCAGGGATACGGTAATAGCTGTCATCGTCCTGATGCATATTCTTGTTCAGACGTTTAATTGTATCGGTAATCGAATTAATATGAACAACCTTGGGCTGTCTTCTATACCAGCCAGCAAACTCCTCCAGCTTATTCAGGTATTCAGGGTTATTAATACCCCCTGCTTCACCCGATTTCAGGGAATATTCGATTACATCAAAACCGGTCAGATTGTTAGCCGCAAAATCAGAAGAAATTCGAATATCATACCGCTCATCAAAGTATCTCAGCCATTCGTCATTAAGCTCGATCTGAGTTATTCCCAAAGTTAAAACAGCCATTATGAAAAGTGTTCCGAAAAAAATAGGCCTTCGGTGGTTTATAACAATATCCGCAATACGATTACAGTTTCTGCAGCCTGCTTTATCACTTCCCTGTCTAATTTTTACAGGAAGAACAGCCACAACTGCGGGCAAAAATGTAATGGAATAAAGAAAAGCGGCCATCACACCCATGGCTACGATGTTGCCAAGTTCGCGGAAAGGAGGCGCCTCTGAAAAGTTCATGGTTAAGAATCCGATTGCGGTTGTTGCGCTTGTAAGAAATACCGGATGAAGATTGATCCTCAAGGCCTCTGCGATCGCATCGTGTTTGCTTTTCCCAAGTCGTATTTGCTGAAATATCGTTGCCAGAATATGCACACTGTCCGCAACTGCAAGTACAAGTATAATTGTGGGGGCATTAACTGACGCGGCGTTTAAACATATGCCGAGCCATCCTGTAAGCCCCAGTCCTGTAACCATCGATATGAGAACTATAATTAGTGTCGTAAGAGTGCCGACAAACGAGCGCAGCGTGAGTCCGATGATAACAAGGATCATTATAAACATTGCGGGGATAAGGGTAGCCATGTCATCCTGGCCTGCTTCACCAAAGGCATTGTCAAACATAACACCTCCGGTCAGGTATATATCGATGCCGGGATATTTATTTCTAAAATCATCTGCGGTCTTTCTGGCAAAGGCTGCGATTTCCGACACTTCGCTTATCGATTTACCAGGTGTCAGTACATTAACGTTAATGCCTGTTACATGACCGGAGGCAGAAATCAGGCGATTAGCAAGCAATGGTTCGGACAGTGCAATCTGCCTGATATGTTTAATATCAGCATCAGACAAACTATCCGCATTAAGAACCAGGTCATTTACAATAAGCTCATCTCCCTCTGCTCTGGAATACTGGAAATTAGATATCGAGTCTACACGGTTTGAGTACGGCATCTGCCATGACGCTTCTGTTAACTCTTCTATCGCTGTCAGTGTCCTGCGGGTGAAGACGTTTTTGTCTTTAGGAGCGATCACGTATAACACGTTATCAATTCTGTTGAAAGTATTTTCGAGTTCCTCAAGTGCCTGTAACTGGGGATTTTCGCCACTGAAGAAAATACGATTGTCATTGGTAAAAGACAAGAACCGCATGCCGCTTGCAGCAGCGATCACAGTGATAATCGTAGCAAGAATTATACACCACCTGTTTTTGACTACCCATTTCCCAAAAACATCTTCAAACCATCCCATAGTATCCTCCGCCTTTTATGTTATCTTATTTTTTAAACGCTTTCACTTTTAAACTTTCAGCCGAACCTAAAGCTTTTCTTGCCTTTTTGGTTGAGGTTTTCAGGTTTTCAGCAAGTGATGCTGCAAACGGATCACTGACCCAATCAGCAACCGGGATCGATATCTCATTAACTATCTCTACTTCCTTAAATCCGGCATTTTCTATAGTTTTGAGGTATTCGTCTTTCAGTGTCGCTCCGGAAATGCATCCAACATATGCTTCATCGGAATTTTTCACAAAGTCAGGAAGCTCTTTTGATAAAACTACATCTGAAATCATAATCCTGCCGCCCGGCTTTAATACTCTGAAGGTTTCTTTGAAAACACTCTCTTTGTCAGGCGAGAGGTTGATAACGCAGTTTGATATAACTACATCCACTGAATTATCTGCGACAGGCAGGTTTTCAATCTCCCCGAGCCTAAAATCAACATTCGAATAATTTCCTTTGGCTGCATTCTCTCTTGCCTTTTCAAGCATCTCCGGGGTCATGTCAACCCCGATTACTTTTCCATTTTCGCCGACCTTCTCAGCAGCAAGAAAACAATCGAACCCCGGACCTGAACCAAGGTCAAGAACAGTCTCCCCTTCTTTCAATGAGGCAATGGCTACAGGGTTACCACAACCAAGACCCAGGTTTGCGCCTTCCGGCACAGCCTTGAGTTCTTCATCTGTATATCCGATCTTCTTACTGATATTATTTGATGCATCAGCAGTGCTACCGCATGAGCTGACCGGACCACAGCAGGAACTTTTCTGTGCAGCAACTTTTGCATAACCTTCTCTGACTATTTTTTTTGTTTCTTCTTTATTCATTTTAATTTCTCCTTTTTTATTTTCCAGTTTTGATTCGATTATTTTTTGAGATTTTCTTACTTTCTTCAGTGGAATATTTCAATTCCTGATAACGACCAACTCCTCTGCATTTATGGCAATCGTTATTTTTTCCACCCGTTCCATGACAGACTTCACAAACCATAACTCGCAGCGTCATTATTTAACCTCCTTTCTAGGTTCTATTGTTCTAAATTAATCGAACTATACAGTTAAAAAAAACTACTTCAAAAACCCTTTTACAGCATTTACTGTTTCTTCATTAATCCTGCAGCGATACGTCTGTCCTTCCCTTTCACAATTAATAAGTCCGGCATTCTGCAGTTCTTTAAAATGATGCGATATTGTTGAGCGAGACAGCTTCATGCAGTCGCAAATTTTTGTAAAGGCCTTTTCAATCCCTCCATTTATGCAGCAAGAGGATTCTTCCTTAAACCTGAATTCAGATCCAACGCTGGATCCCTTGGGTACGCAGCAGTTTTTATAAATCATCATAAAGATTTTCAGCCTTTGCTCATTGGACAGGGCTTTAAAGATTTTTGAATAGTTCGATAGTTCCATGGTTTTAGGATAATCTAATTTATCGCCTTTGTCAAGTGAATTCCATTCTTAATTTAACAGTCCAAATTATGTTATTCTTTGTGTTATGTTCAGAAAATTA
>CAYPIT010000160.1:0-4729 GCA_964410825.1 uncultured Nitrospiraceae bacterium | reverse complement strand
TATTCCATTTTTAAAATATGTGGCCGGAAAAGGGAAACCCATTATTCTGTCAACGGGGACAGCAAACTGGGATGAGGTCCGCACTGTAGTGGATGCACTTGCAGGAAGCGTCTCAGGGCTGGTCCTTATGCAGTGCACATCAAATTATCCGACTCCTTACGGGAATGTTAACCTTGGTGTTATGGACAGAATGAGAGAGCACTATAACGTGCCGGTCGGACTGTCCGACCACTGCACCGGCAACTATGCATGTTTCGGAGCAGTCGCAAAAAAAGCCTGTATCGTAGAAAAACACTTTACGTTGTCGAGACTTCTGCCTGGGATAGACCAGAAGTCTTCCATAGAACCTCATGAGTTAAAAGAACTAGTTGATGGGGTTTGGGCAATTTTCGCTGCATTGGGAAGTGAAAAAGAACTTAATGAGGAAGCGTTAAAAGTACGATTCGGTTTTTCTGAAAGTGTAGTAACTATAGCGCCTGTCAAGGCAGGTGAAGAGTTTAAGGAACATATCAATGTATGGGTCAAACGACCCGGGTCGGGTATTCCGAGTTATGATCTGCCAAAGGTGATTGGTAAACGCGCAGCCCATGATATACCATCAGACAGTCTTATAAAACAGGACGATATAGTTTGAGATATTCACTGAATGATTAATAAATATAAAATTCTTGCGATAATTCCTGCCAGGGGGGGATCGATAGGGATCCTCAACAAAAATCTTCAGAAAATTGCAGGGCGAAGCCTGGTTGAATGGGCCTTATTTACGGCTATGGCCTCTCCAATAATAGACCGAATAGTGGTTTCATCAGATTCTAAGCGTATAATTAATCAGGCAAACAGACACGGTCAATTCGCACCTTTTGTCAGGCCTGAAGAGTTAGCCCGGGATGACACACCTTCTCTGCCGGTTTTTCAGCATGCATTAAAAATGGTCGAAAGCAAAGACCAATGCATGTACGATTACATTGTTGTGCTTGAACCCCCTTGTCCTTTCAGATTACCAAAACAAATCAGAGAAGGTGTCAAGCTTGCTATTTCTGCTCATGCATCCAGTGTTATGTCTCTGGTCAGGGTATCTGACTGCCACCCTATCAGGATTAAAAAACTGCGTTCCAATGGACAGGTTCAACCCTTCTGCATTCCTGAGCCTGAGGGGCTCAGACGCCAGGACCAGGAGCCTGCATATTTAAGAAACAGCGCGGTGTACGTATTTACCCGTGAAACAATAATCAGGAATCGCTTGTGGGGAGATGCTCCTTATGGATTTGAAATGGACGGAAGCCTGTATGGTATTAATATTGACAATCCAATTGACCTGGTAAAAGCCAGACATTTATACAGGCAGCTTAAGAAACAAGATAAACTTAACTTGATAGATGTGACTTAAATTCAATGCTAATGATCTTTACATCCAGCAGTGAAATGATTATTTAATGAACGCCTTATTCATGACACAAAGCAGAGGACTGGAAATGTTTTATGACGTCATGCAGGCAATGAACAAATTTTCAACGCTTGATAAAGTGGGGTTCTACGTCGCTGATTCAAGATTTTTCAAAGAGTTTACACAAACACACCCCAAAATTGAGTCCGGGGCTTTTTATCTTGTGAAAGAGTGGGAAATTGTGCGTGATTCGCACTTCATCAAGCCAGATATACAGAAGCTTAAATGGTATGAAGAAAAAATCGGCAGAACTTTTTTGTGGAATGCCCTGGTTGCAGACAGGCGTATCTACTTCGGCAAGAAATATGCGTATTCCCAGGATTACCGTCCCCGTTTCAATCATGAGCGTATGCTGGCTCTACTTCAGACAGGACTTGAGCGAATGGAGAAACTGTTCGATGAACTGCAGCCGGATTTTGTTGTATCTTTTCAGTGTGTTACCATAGGGGAATACCTGTCATATCTTTTTGCAAAAGCCCGCAATATTCCTGTGTTAAATTTAAGGCCAACAAGGATACAAAACTATTTTTACGCCGGGGAGAGTGTCCTGGAGCCCTCCCTTCATCTCAGAAAAGTATATGACGGTTTCATCAAGGACGGAATCACTTCTGATTTTAAGAATAACGCAATTGAATATCTCAGGGAAGTTCGCGATACACATGCCATGTATGAGGGTGTTGTGCCGGCATCAAACAAGCCGCCGGTCACTGTAAAAGCAGATGGAGAATCATCAACTCATTCAAAGGTATTGGCCTTTATTAAATTATTCATTGAAGAGTACAGATATCGCTTTGGTGAACTTCGGTTTGATAATCACGTGTCCGGTTATATCGGTCCGATGGTATCCAGAAAAATTATAAGACCGTTGAGGGCAAAATTTGTAGAGAAACAGCTTGGGAACCCTTACGTAGGCTTGAAAGATTTATCACGTCTGGACTATGCTTTTTTCCCGCTCCATACGGAACCGGAGATCACCCTGTCTGTATACAGTAAATCATACCTTAACCAAATTGAAGCTGCACGGCTTTTTAGTCATAACCTCCCTGTTGGTATGAATCTGGTTATTAAAGAGCATCCCTGGGCAATAGGCAAAAGACCAGTAAGTTATTATCGCAAATTGCTCAATATCCCTAATGTTATGCTGGCACATCCCTGGATGAAATCCAGAGAACTTGTTTCCAGTGCACGACTGATAACAGTTATAGCAGGCTCTATAGGCTTTGAGGGACTGACATTAACAAAACAGGTTGTTGTGCTGGGCAGAGCTCCGTTCAACTTTTTGCCTTCTAACATGATTCGTCATGTTACTAGTCCGGACAAACTGGCCATGGAGGTCGCGGACCTTCTGGCAAATCATGAACACGACGAGACAGCGCTTATAAGTTTCATTGCCGCAACAATGCAGGAATCTGTACCAATAGACTTTTACACCAGACTGCTGGGACGTACCGGAGCATATAATCCTGATATAGATCGCAGCAGTCAGAATAGTAATGAAACTCGGATGGTTCATGTAAGACGGCTTGCAGGATATCTCGATAAGCGACTGAATGATTTTAAGCCAGAACATGTTCACGTGTAATATATGCGGTGAGACACAAAGTTCAAATAGTTGTATTTCTTCAATAAGCATTTTATATCGAAATTATTTTAGGAATGTCCTTTGAATAATAAATGTATATTCATATATGTAAACCAGGGATTTGCATTACGGTATTTACTTAGAACAGACATACTTAAAACCCTTAGAGAATTTCCCTTACGCATAGTTATTCTTTCTCATAACGGTGATGAAGCTATATTTTGTAAATCCTTTGAATCTGAAAATGTCGTTGTAGAAAAATTTCATAATGAAAAATGCGAATCATATCTGGGCAGATCAAAAATCCAAAACGCTTTGATAAGCTTACGCGCATTTGTATTAAACAGAAAATATAACACACAAACAGTTGATGATTTCCGATCTATACACAAGGCACAGGCAGGATGGACAAGAGATAATGGAGTTTTCAACTGGGCAAAGGGTGTTATATGGGAATCCTCAATTCATGCTTTAAAATACAGCAGGACACTGAGACGTCTTATCATTAAGTTTGAAAGCCGCTTCTTTGCGCCAAAATTCCATGAAGAGTTGTTTAGAAAATATTCACCTGATCTCGTAGTTGTAAATGCACTTTGTGGATTTAAATTTAACGAATATATGGCTCGTGAAGCTAAGCATTTCGGGGTGCCTGTATGCAGTGTAATTTTAAGTTGGGACAATACAAGCGGGATGGGAATGCCGGGATATGATGTAGATCACGTAGTTGCATGGTCAGAAAATATGAAAAGAGAATTAATTGATCTTAATGATATAGATGAGAATAAAATATTTGTCGGTGGAGTTGCTCATTTCGACTCCTATTATAAAGACAACTTTGTCCCTGAAAGAGATGCTGTTTATAAAGAGCTTGGGCTTGATCCTGAGAAAAAAACTATTTTTTTTGCTACAAAATCTCCAAAGCGATTTCCGTGGGGCCCGAAACTTATAGCCGAACTTGCAGATGCCATTAATAGCGGTAAAATCAAGTCATCTCCTCAGCTTCTGGTTCGCATACATCCACTTCATTACAGAAGAAATAACGGAAAGTTTATATTCGAAGATATCTTGAATGAGTATCAAGCAATAGCTATAAAATATCCGAGTATAATACTCAACATCCCTAACACGGTTTCTAAGCAAATGGACTTTGATCTTTCAGATTCTGAAACAAATCTTATTGCGTCAATATTAAAACACTCGGATGTTATGCTTAACATGTTTTCTACAATGGTTATAGAGTCATCAATTTTCCAGTTACCTTCTATAAATCTCTGTATTAGAGAAAAATGTAAATCTGATTTTGGTAAAACAAGGCAGGATATTATGGTGGACTATGTACAGACCCATAATCAGCGGATTATTCAGACTGGTGGTGTGAAAACTGTCTTCACCATGGATGAACTTTTTGAATCGATTAATGAATATATGGACAATCCGGAGCTTCATTCAATGGAACGTAACATTATTACAGAAAATGAAGCAGGTCCCAATCGCGGGCATGCCGGTAAAGTGATTGCCAATTATCTGTACAGTTTAGTTAATAATTGATTAGTGCTTCAGTCCATTAACATAGATAATAAGACTATAAGCAATATTTCTCCCGTATTTATTATTGCTGAAGCAGGTGTTAACCATAATGGCAATCTGGAAATAGCTACGGACCTTATAAAAAAAGCTGCTACTTGCGGAGCAGATTGTATAAA
>CAYPIT010000159.1:0-4737 GCA_964410825.1 uncultured Nitrospiraceae bacterium | reverse complement strand
CTTGCGGCCTCTTCAGCTGCCGAACTTTCAAGGAGCGCCCTGTAAATCTGTATATCTACATTTTTCGGGATAAGGCTGCTAAAAATGGCCTCCATGGAAGGCTCATAAATAAAGTCTGCCGGGGACTCAGGAGCAGCCTCTTCTTCTCCCGCTTCTTCGGGAGACAGTGGAAGAAGTTTTGATTCTGTAACTGTCTGCGCAACCATTGATTTAAAGGCGTTATATACAATAACCACTTCATCGCACGCTTCATTTATATAGTTTTCCTTGATATCATTCGCGATTTCCTCGGCATCGGAAAAACGAACGTTCCCTGAAATGCCTGTCCACGAATTCCGGATGGGTACGTTTCTCCGTTTAAAGTAATCCCTTGCTTTTTTACCGACCGTACTTATACTTACTTCAAAACCGTCACTCGTGTGTTGATCCATAGTACGCTGGGCAGCCTTGAGGATATTGGTATTAAATGCTCCGCAAAGCCCTCTGTCGGAAGTAAAAACAACTACCTCGACTATCTTCCCGGGTCTGAATGCAAGCAATGGATGGGATTCCCTGTCAGCGCCTTTGGCGAGACTGTCAAGAACATCACGCATCTTGTCAGCGTAAGGCCTGAGGTCCAGCATCCTCGTCTGCACCTTCCTCAGCTTTGCAGCAGCCACCATCTTCATGGCCTTAGTTATCTTCTTGGTGTTCTGAACAGCCTTTATTCTTTTCTGAATATCTCTTAAAGTAGCCATAATTTCAAATTAAATATGAAAGATCAAAAGTAAACATTAAGGAATTATTTTGATTTGAATTTTCCATAATTTTGATCTTTTATTTTTGATTTTTAATTTATTTACGCTTGAAATCCTTTCTTGAATTCTTCTATTGCCTGACCAAGTTTTGCTTTAAGGTCATCGTCGATCGCTTTTTTCTCTGCAAGTTCTGAACGCAAGTCATCTTTAGTCCCTTTTATGAACTTGAGAAACTCGTCTTCAAATTTCGCAATGGCCTCAACCGGGACGTCATCAAGGTAACCCTGTGTGCCTGCAAATAGAAGAATAACCTGATCCTGCATTCTCATTGGAACATACTGGTTTTGCTTCAGGAGTTCAACCATCCTCTTGCCTCGTTCTATCTGGGAGAGAGTGGCCTTGTCAAGGTCTGAACCGAACTGTGCGAATGCCGCCATTTCCCTGAACTGTGCAAGGTCAAGTCTCAGAGTACCCGCAACCTGCTTCATTGCCTTTGTCTGGGCAGCGCCGCCGACACGGCTGACCGACAGACCGACGTTAACAGCAGGTCTCACACCTGCATAGAACAGTTCCGGTTCAAGGTATATCTGACCGTCCGTAATTGAAATAACGTTTGTGGGAATATAACCTGACACGTCACCCGCCTGTGTCTCAATGATCGGAAGCGCCGTAAGTGAACCGCCTCCCAGTGCGTCTGAGAGTTTTGCAGCCCTTTCAAGGAGTCTCGAATGGAGATAGAAAACGTCTCCAGGGAACGCCTCACGACCAGGAGGACGTCTGAGCAGCAGCGAAAGCTGCCTGTATGCTGTGGCCTGTTTACTCAGGTCATCATAGACTATTAATGCGTGTTTGCCGTTGTCCCTGAAATATTCTCCCATCGCGCATCCTGTATAGGGAGCGATGTACTGAAGTGGTGCGGGCTCACTTGCCGATGCGGCAACAATGATCGTATGGTCCAGCGCGCCTTCCTCTTCGAGTTTTTTGGCAACACGGACAATATTTGATCTCTTTTGTCCGACCGCAACATATATACAGATTACATCTCCGCCTTTCTGGTTTATAATGGCGTCAATACCTATCGCTGTTTTACCGACCTGACGGTCACCTATTATGAGCTCCCTCTGTCCTCTTCCGATAGGAATCATCGAATCAACGGCCTTCAGACCTGTCTGCATAGGCTCACGGACAGGCTGCCTGTCAATGATACCCGGGGCAACAACATCAACTATACTGTTTTCTTTTGTATCAATCGGGCCCTTTCCATCAATAGGCTGGCCAATAGCGTTAACCGCTCTTCCACATAATGCTTCCCCTACAGGAACTGACATAATCTTTCCCGTACGTTTTACAATATCGCCTTCCTTGATCAGGGTATCCTCACCGAACAGAACCGCTCCGACAGAGTCTTCCTCAAGGTTAAGGGCCATGCCGAAAACTTCATTGGGAAACTCGAGAAGTTCCGATGCCATACATTTATCAAGGCCGTATATCCTTGCGATCCCGTCACCTACCTTGACAACTGTACCAACTTCACTCACGTCGACACGTTTTTCAAAATCAGTAATCTGCTTTTTTATCAGTTCGCTTATTTCTTCCGCTTTAAGTTCTGTAACTTCCATCAAATCACCTCCAATATAGAGTTATCTCATCAATTCCGCTTTAAGCAAACGGAGCTGGCCTTTAACACTACTATCAAAAATTGTACTGCCTACCTTTACAATAAAACCGCCAAGCAGGGATTCGTCAATCTGATTTTCAATTGTAATTTCACGGTCAGTCATTTTATGTAAGGCACTTTTTAGCCGTTCAGTATGTTTATTGTCCAGTTCAACCGGGGATACTACAATCGCGGTAGCTATTTTTTGTCTATCATTATAAATATCTATCGAAGCCGCTATTATCTCTTTTATCGCAGAAAGGTGCCCCTGCATAATTATAAGTTTCAGAAATTTTTCAGATTGTGGATTGAATTTTAGCTTGGGAGCAAGGGCTTTAAATCCTTTTTCCTTTTCATTTTCAGAAAATATCTGGCTTGCAAACAAAAGCCTGAGTTGTCTGTTCGCATCAGTCAGATGAGAAAATGCCTTGAACTCTTCAATAACCTTTGGTATATCCGAGATTTCTATACTATTGATTATGGCCCTGCTATACTTCTTTGCAATCTGATTCTTGTTCAATTCTTATCCTCAAGCCGCTGTATGTAATCGTCAATAATCTCATCCTGCTCTTTACGCCCCAGTTTCTCTTTAATCTGTTTTTCGGCAATGTCGAGCGCCATAAGAGCTGCATCAGATTTAATTTTTTCTCTTGCCTTTTGTAATTCAAAATCTATATTTGCCTTAGCCTGCTCAATAATTCTTTCCTTTAATCTCTCACCTTCCGCAATAATCGCCTCTTTTTCCTTCTCCCCTGATTTTCTCGCCGCTTCCAGTATCTTCTCTAACTCCTTGTCTGTATTTCTGAGCCTGTCCCGGACTTCCTCAAGAGTTTTCCGGGCAAATGCTTTTGCATCACTCGCTTCCTGAAGGGATTTTTCGATAAGCTCTGTACGTTTTCTAAAATATTCCTTTACAGGTTTGCGTCCGGCCAGTACAAGTACAACCGCTAATATCGAAAAATTAATAACCGGCCATATCCAGTCTTTCCAGGTAAAGGCAGTTTCATCATGTCCTCCCCCTCCTGAAGCAAAGACAACAGAAACTAACATAATATTTATGATTAAAAATAAAGCACCCGTAATCTGAAATCTGAAATCTGAAATCTGAAATTTTTTCATCGTGCTCCAACCAGTTTCTCAACAATTTGTTTTGAGAAAGCCTCAATATCGGATTTCAGTCCGACCCTTGCCTTTTCCGTTGCAGCCCCAAGCTCTTCCCTCGATTTTCTGTTTATTTCTACCGCCTCATTCTGGGCCGAATCAACTGCAAGTTTTTGAGTTTCAATGCCCTTTGTACTGAACTCTTCGAAAATCGCTTTAGCCCTGTCTCTGGCATCCGCAAGTTTGGAATCTATTTGGAGAAGCACCTCATCCTTTTTCTTATCCATCGCCTTTGCATCACTAAGAAATCCTGAAGTATTTTTTTCTCTCTCCTGAAAAAGGCGAAGCATCGGTTTAAAGAGGATAATATTCAGGATAACAAGTAACAGTAAGAAATTTGCAAGTTGCACAAAAAACCATTTATTAAGTTCTAACATTCGCTCTCCTTGTTAATTGATGAATCAAATATACGGATATTACAGAGAAAAAAGTCCTCAAAATTACCATAGCAAAAATCGTTTTGTCAATCATACAATACTCATATTTAGGAAATTTATAAACTGTTGGTGAATGCTGAAAAAATTCACCTGTATATCATTTATTCGAGGTTTTGACTTTTTAAAAACTTTCTTTTAAACTTTTCATAATCATGGGCAGTGACACTGTATTAACACTTATACTAAAAGCAGGGCCTGTCGTAAAGTTCGTTTTACTGATTCTGCTTTTCTTTTCAATAGTTTCATGGGCTATTATTGTCTTCAAATTCAGGCTGCTCTCAAAGGTCGAAAAAGAGTCATCCGAGTTTCATAAGGCATATCATGAAAGCAGGCAATGGGATACACTCTATCAGTCCACTAAAAGATATGCATTCAGTCCACTCATAAATCTTTTCAGGGCAGCATATTCTGTCGAAGATTCTTCAATAGACGAGATACGGTATACTCTTAGACGGATCGAGTCAGTAGAATCGGCCAGACTTGAAAAATATTTGACATTTCTCGCCACAACCGGGGCTACCACTCCATTTATCGGTCTTTTTGGCACTGTCTGGGGGATAATGAACTCCTTCATTGGTATCGGGAGAATCGGCGCTGCCTCTCTCGCGGTTGTTGCGCCGGGTATTGCTGAAGCACTCATAGCAACCGCTGCCGGACTGGTTGCTGCAATTCCTGCAGTTATTGCGTACAACTACTACTTGAGCCGCGCCCGAAACAACATAATGCTGATGCAGGATTTCTCCCA
>CAYPIT010000158.1:0-4767 GCA_964410825.1 uncultured Nitrospiraceae bacterium | reverse complement strand
AAATTTTTATAAATTCGGGCGGTGTTTCGGATAGAGCAGTCCCTGAAGCCATAGGGATTACGATCTGTATATCAGGGAACTCACTATGGATTTTTTCGGCCACTCCAATAATGATTGATGAGTGTCTGTTTATTTCATCCGGCCTGCTGCCCGGAAGAAGAGCTACGACTTTCCTGTCAGGAAAAAGTCCGAGATGTTTCTTCATATCTTCCTTTGTCATCGAAATGTCAACAGATTCAGTTATCGGATGTCCAACAAATTCACAGGGGAGACCGGTTTTTTTATAGAAGTCAACTTCAAACGGAAATAATACTGCCACTTTGTTCACAACTGAAGCGATCTTCTTTATCCTTCCGGAACGCCACGCCCATACCTGGGGACTGACGTAATAAAGGACAGGAATACCTGAAGCGCGGGCTTTTTTAGCAAGGGCGATGTTAAAATCAGGGTAATCAATTAGCACCAGAATATCAGGCCTGTTATTAATCAATGACTCTTTGGCTTTCTGGAATGTTTGCCTGATTCTAAAAAGGTGCCTGAATACTTCTGCTATTCCCAGGACATCTGAAATCGGGGCTATAAGTGATACTCCTTCTGCTCTCATTCGAGGGCCCCCGATGCCGAATATATGCACATCCGGCCACTTTTTTTTAAGTTCCCTGCTCAGTTTTGATCCATATAATTCTCCGGATGCCTCGCCTGCACTAATCATAACTTTTCTTGACATGACGATAAAATATCATTAATGAAAAGGTTAATTCAATGTAAGTCAGTTAAAGCTAATCAACTAAATGCAGACTTTTTCCCCTTATAAGTCTTCCATCGGTTGTGTGTCCAGAGGTATTGCTCCGGATGTTTTCTGATTATTAATTCCATCTGACGTGTCATCTCTTCTGTGATTCTGACAATTTCAGCTTTTTTATTGTGATATTCACCGGGAAAGATAGGATCGCTCACAAAACCTTCATACTGCGCACCGTCTTGCTTTCGGCAGCAGGCTACAATAACAATCGGCTTATTACATGAGGTCGCAAGTATAGCCGGCACAGGAGTAGTAGTTGCTGGCCGCCCGAAAAAATTTATTAATATGCCTTTCATAGTACTCTGATCCGGCAACATCCCGATTGACAATCCATTTTTCAGTATTTTCCGGAGAGTGAAAAGGGCGTTTTTCTTTGGAATCAGCATCTGTCCGCTGGAAGTCCGATCTGCATATATCAGTTTCTCCAGATATTCGTTATCCAGAGGCCTCGCAACAATTGCCATAGGCATTCCAATAAATGAAAAGACGTGAGGAATAATTTCCCAGTTTCCTATATGAGGTACTGCGATAATACAGCCTCCTGATTGATCATGTATCTTTTTTGCTTTCTTGAACAACTCTGTAATGTCCCCTGTTTTTTGATGAAAGCTGTTCGTGTCATCCTTATCTGTAAACAGATGCCGGTATTTCATAATTTCCAGATATGTAAGAACAAGCGATCTGCAACATTCGCGGGCAATATCCTTAATTTCCTGATCTCTTTTTTCATCTTTAAATGCGTGGCGAAGATTTTCGATAGCGATATTGCGACGTTTCGATGAAAAATAGAAAAACAGGTCTCCAAGAAAATTGCTGATAATTTTGATTATTCCCAGGGGTAGAAAGCGTGTTACAGAAATGAGCAGATATACAATAACAAATTCAAAGCACTTAATTACTCTGCTCTTTGTCTTTCTTTTATTTTTTTTTGGCATAAATTGAAGTCTTAATAATCCCGTTCTGTATACTTGAGAAATTTGATGTGTTCACAATGAAATATGTATTTCGATGAAGTTAACGTTACTGTAGAGATGAATATTGTTCAGCTCCGTTTAGTCTATAGAAACTCATATCAATTTATCAACGGGTAATGTTGACTTTGAGAATCAGTTTATATATAATTTCATATCATTTTTAGGGGAATGGCATTGAAAGCAATAATCCTTCTGTAGCGCTATTGTGCTGTCAAGCCAGTCTGATTTTATTTTCATCAGCTCAGCAGATAGACGACTAATGCCTAACTTACTCTTATTATGCGAATGGGGCAAGCTCATTCAGTGTGCATTGCCAGCATGGGATGCGAGAAATGCGTAGATCCAATGAAAGGAGGTGATGAAAGAAATTGGCTTAATCCAGTTGAATTATGAAAATATTTTAAAAGGGGGACAATATGAAAAGAATTACAGGTACATCTATTTGTAAAGCTTTGATAGTACTTCTGGCAGTCTCATTTTGCCTTGGCGCCAGTGTAATTTCAGCACAGGCAGAGGTTAAAAGCGATGCGCCAGGCACTATCAATATTAATACTGCTACGGTCAAGGAGATAATGGCACTTCCGGGCATAGGCAAGAAAAAAGCAGAAGCCATTATTGCTTACAGGCAGGACAAAGGGAGATTTGATAATATCGCTGACCTGAAAAAGGTAGAAGGTGTGGGGAAAAAGACGTTTGAGAAGATTAAGGAGCATGTAGTTGTTGAATGATTTGACCTTTCACTATAAAAGCCAATAACAGAGGAGGATGCTGACATTTTAGGGGACATGGCTGAAATTTTATGCGGGTTTTTGATTTGAATCGTCGTTAAGATTGCTGTCAGCATCCTCACTTTTCTAATTAGTTCCTGTTTTTGATTACTGTCGATATTCTTTAAATCCACATTAAAGTAAGCCAACTGAACATCCGATAAATATATAGAAAATATGGGGAGATACCTGCATTCATTATGAGTGAGGGAATAATAAGGTAATGGGACTGAAACATATAGCAGAAATGAATGATATAGACCGGTTACAGGTAGGTTTATGGCGGATCTATATGCTTACAGCACTTGTCAGCCTTAGCGTTGTGGGCATTGTCTGGTATGGCTTTTATAATAGCAATGTGATGCACAATTATACCAAGATATTCCTGATAGGTTTTGCTGTATTACTATCTGTGTGTATCGGTTTTATTTACTGGCGTTTTAACCGTCAGCGATCGGTTTATATTACATCTCTCTATCATGCAAAGGCTAATCTGGATAAGGAAATTATTGAACGCAAAAGAGCAGAAAAGCAGATAGAGGAGCAAAATGTACAGTTGCAAAAAACATTATTTGAAATAGCTGAACTTAAAGATTCAGATGAAGAACGACTCATTGATTTGAACCTCTCTAATGAACAGCTCAGAATTGCTATAGATGAAGCCGATACTTCTAACCGTGCAATAAGAAAATATTTTGAAAATATGATCAACAAGGCACGATTTCTTACCAATGCGATAATCGAGTATATCAATATGACCCTTGACTCGGCCATGTCAGAAAAACAGAGAAAAAATATCGAGCCGATCAAAAAATTTGCGTATTCTATCCTTAGTCTATTCGATTCTTTTATAGACGTATTGAACATAGGGTTCGGAAATACCGATCTCAATATAACTGATATCAATATCAGGCATATGCTTGAAAATATAGTTATGACTTTGACGCCCAGAGCGACTGAGAAAGGTCTTTCCCTTTCCTGCGATATTGATCCTGAAGTGCCTTTGCATTTAAGGGGTGACAAAGTGCGTCTATCGCAGATTCTTATTAATCTGGTGGGTAATGCGATTACATTCACGGATAAAGGAACTGTTACGGTAAGCGTTCTGTGCAGCAGTTGCGGCAGAGATAATCAGAATGACGCGCATAGTCAGGAGCGAAAGACAAGAGTCCTCCATTTTTCTGTTTCCGATACTGGCATAGGGATTTCTAATGATAAACTCATCAGTTTGTTTAATGCTCGAACGACCAAGGATTCTGCTGATGTACATGAAGACGGTGAGATGAGAATCGGACTTAATATCTCTGACAAGCTTGTACATATGATGGGTGGAGAAATCTGGGCTGAAAGTGAAGAAGGCAAGGGAAGCACTTTCCACTTTACAATAGTATTTGATGTTGATTCTGAATTGCAGGATGATGATATCTCAAATGAAGACGTTCCTGAAATTGAACAGTTTGCAAATACCCATCTCAATGATAGCGATATTGACAGTCCTGCTGATATAAATAGTTGTTGATCTATAAGATATATATAACTAATCCTGAATTAAACCATTTTCCACTCAAAAAAATTATACAACTATAATGGATTTATAACTATTTGTATCAAAGATTAACAATTCTCAAGAGAAAACCGCTTATTATTTGAATATTTAGAGTTATATATGTAGAATGGATAAAATATGTGTGTTTCGTTAAGACTATTGAAGAAAAAAAATCTTCAAGTAATTGCAGGAAAATGTCGATGATGATGTAAAGCAACAAATGGAGAATAACAAGCTAACATATAGAAATAGAATGATTTCGATTAGTAATAATATTATAATCCTCCTGGCATCTGTTTTTATATTTGGATGCAGCCTTTCTGCTCCCCAGATGGTCAAAAGTGATAGAGATCAATTTTCGGGGGTTGCTCAGTCGGTGAGTGTTGAAAGTGAAGTTACAGAAAATATGGAAGCCGATGCAATTATCGAGGGTCGACCTATTGTTTCCGGGCAAGTGAGGGAATCTGAGAGTAAAAAGGTTGAAACAGTGGAAGCTATCAAGAATGAAGAAAAAGGACAGGCCCTGCTGGATTCTGCACTTGATTTTATTGCTGCTTCCCAGGAGTATTGGTCTGAAGGTAACCTTGAAAAAGCGATTGCAACTCTTGACCAGGCTTATACTTACGCTTTAGAGGCTCACTCTGAGGATCATCCAGAGCTGACTCAGCAGGTTTCGGA
>CAYPIT010000157.1:0-4814 GCA_964410825.1 uncultured Nitrospiraceae bacterium | reverse complement strand
TGAAAATCTGAATAAAGTAATGAAGAAGTTGGCTGGCCTTTATAGAGATAGTGATTCATTGGATGAAGCACTCCGGTTATACAGGGAATATCTGGATGCAAATCCCGGTGATCAGACCGTAATTGAGGAAATTCATGCGATAGAGAATGATATCGGAATCCCCCATTTTTCAGAAGCACCACTGGGCGAGGAGATTGATGCTTCAGAAGGGAACCTTATTACATCGGAAGTGCTGACAGCAGAGGAAACAGTTTCACAGGAGCAGGAAACTCAGCTTCCTGAGATGACACTCCTGCACGATGAACTTGATCTAAGCGGCGGCACAGAAGACGAAACAATAGTTTCTCAGCATACACCGGATATTTCTCCTGAGGAATTCACCGGTAAAAAAGAAGAGGCAGACTTTTATGCCCAACAGGGTATATATGATGAGGCAATAAAAATTTATGAAATCCTTGTTGCTTCTTTTCCAAGCAATGAAGAAATAAAACATGAACTTGTTACGCTGAAATCCAATACTGCCCAAACTGACGAGATTGTTATAGAAAAAATTTCTGGTGAACAAACCGAGACAGACGCGGATCATATTGAATCTCAGGATACACATAATCAATTTGATCTGGAAGGGCAGGAACATCAGGATCCGGAAATTAAAGATTATGACCGGTATTATAAAGCGGGCATTGATTTCAAGGAACAGGGCCTTATGGACGATGCTATAAAGGCATTTCAGATAGCATCAAAAGATCCGGACAACATGCATAGAAACACAACCCTGCTTGCTTCATGTTATCTTGACAGGGGCGCGTATCCACTTGCAATTGCGCAATTCAATAAGATAATCGAAAAGATGTCGACTTCTGATGACGGATATATTGATATGAAGTATGACCTGGCTGGCGCCTATGCTGAGAACAAGGATTATAATAAAGCGCTTGAACTTTATTCAGAAATTAATGAACTGAGTCCACAATTCAAAGATGTCTCTGATAAAATGGATGCACTGAGAGGACAGATTGTGGTAGCTGAAGAAAAGCCCAAATCAAAAAAAGATAGAGTATCATATATTTAAGCTCAACAGTTAAAAAACACGGAATAATGCTTTAATGCAGTAAAATATTAACTGTTAATTATGGACCACCTGCAATTTTATAACTTAAAGGAACATCCTTTTTCGAATTCAATTGATACACGTTTTTTCTTTGATAATGACCAGCATTCTCAAGCATTGCTTCGATTAAAATATGCTGCTGATACAAAAAAAGGCCTGGCTGTTGTAGTAGGTGATGTAGGGACTGGAAAAACGACTCTTGCCAGAAGGATGTTAAATGAATTTGATGAAGACAAATATGAGGCTGCACTGCTTGTTGTGATTCACACATCAGTAACAGCAGACTGGTTAATGAAGAAAATTGCTATGCAGTTGGGAATTGCAGATGTGCAGGAAAACAAACTGGAAATTTTGAGTCAGCTCTATAAGAAATTTATTGAAATTAATGAGTCAGGCAGAAAGATCATTGTGCTGATGGACGAAGCGCAAATGCTTGCATCAAGGGAGATCATGGAAGAATTCCGCGGACTTCTTAATATGGAGGGATCTGACGGTAAACTCATAACACTCGTGTTCTTCGGGCTTCCCGAGCTTGAAGATGCACTTGCTCTTGACGAACCACTAAAGCAGAGAGTGGCGGTAAAGTATAAACTGCAGGGCTTTGATGAAAATATGACGAAAGAATATATAAGGCACAGACTCAAGATCGCTGGCTGTGAGGAAGAAATTTTTGAATCAGACGCAGTCACAGCTATTCATCGTTATACGACTGGTATTCCCCGATTAATAAACACGGTATGTGACAATGCGATGTTTGAAGGATTTTTAATTAAACAAAAACCGCTCAGCAGGGATATTGTTGATCAGGTTGCAAACAATCTCAATCTAAAGCCTGTGTAAGATCTGCCGTATATTTTTGCGGCTTAGCCTCACGAGTCATTTAACTTTCTGAAGGTGTTTGAAAATCGAATTCGCTGAGGACCGGATCTTTCACAATTTTTTTCAGCTTGACCGAAAAAGTGAACTCACCGGCAGATATGGTTATTACTGAAGGATACCAGAATCCGTCAGTTTCGACTGGAGCGCTATATGATAGTTTTATGATTTTGTCCATAACCTTAATCTCTTGCTTAACAGGCAGTAGAGTTTTACGGTCTAAATGAAGCTGTTTATTATCAGTACTGATGATAAATTCATCTTCATCGCTGTATATCGATCCGTCCTTTAGATTATTCCACCAGATGATCGCATTATAAAATTCTCTTGCCAGCTGTTTAAGCCTGTCACTGCTCTTTCCGGCAAGGACATATACCATATCGTCTTTGATCACTATATCTTTGACGAGCATGCCAAACTTGTACATTCTCAAATGCACCCAGCCGGGCTTTTTTACTAAAACAGATGCATTGATGAAGTCATAGGGTTCCTTATTTTTTTCTATGCTGATATCTGTGATCGCCTTAAGCATATCGATATCATTGTCGATTTTTAGAGAAATGTCTTCGAGGGAGAGACCTTCGAAAACCGGGGGGGCTTTAAGTCCCTGCCTGGGTGTGCATGCAATAACCATAAGGAGAAGACTAAAACAAAAGTATCCCGATAGCTTCTTCAACATTTTTCACTCCCGTTATATCGATATCCTGAACTTCACGGATACGGGCATTGCTGGCAGGAACAATTCCTTTCTTGAATCCGAGCTTAGCAGCTTCTTTAATCCTGACATCTGCCTGACTTATTGCTCTCAATTCTCCGGATAATCCAACCTCACCGAAGGTAAAGACGCCTGTATCAACTGGCTGGTTTCTGAAGGATGACGCAATAGCTGCTACTATGCCCATGTCGATTGCCGGCTCATTAATTTTTAATCCACCCACAACATTAACATAAATATCCATACTTCCGAGCTGCATGCCAAGACGTTTCTCGATTACAGCGACGAGCAGATTAATCCTGTTGTAATCAACCCCGATCGCAGTTCTCCTGGAAACACCGAAACTTGAAACACTGGCAAGAGCCTGTATTTCCACAAGCACAGGCCTTGTACCTTCCAGGCTGACCGTTACAACTGAACCAGGGACATTTACCGGCCTTTCGGACAAAAAGAGCTGTGAAGGATTATCAACTTCCTTAAGCCCTGTGTCGGTCATTTCGAATACACCGATTTCGTTTGTAGAACCAAACCGGTTTTTCACAGCCCTAAGAATCCTGAATGGATTTCCTTTGTCTCCTTCAAAATAAAGCACAGTATCAACGATATGTTCGAGGACTTTTGGACCTGCTATAGCCCCTTCTTTTGTAACATGTCCAATTATGAACAGAGGCACATTATGCTTTTTTGCATAGAACATAAGTTTTGTTGCACACTCCCTGATCTGTCCAACAGAACCGGGCGCTGACGGGAGCTCAAGTGAAAAAATCGTCTGAATAGAGTCGATCACAATGATCCGGGGTTTAATCTCACGGGCAACAGTGATAATGCCTTCAAGTGATGTCTCGGGCAGGAGTATTATATGATCGGATGTTATATTTAACCGTTCGGCCCTTATCTTAACCTGTTCATTTGACTCTTCTCCTGATACGTAAAGAACATTACCAAGTTCTGACAGTCCATTCAGCGATTGCAGAATGACAGTAGATTTACCAATGCCCGGATCTCCTCCTATAAGTACAACCGAGCCCATAACAACTCCACCTCCGAGCGTTCTGTCGAGTTCAGCTATTCCGGTAGAATGCCTGTTGCCTTTAGAGTAGGAAACTTTACCGAGAGTGACGGGCTGTGCAGTCTTTTGAGTTTTTAATTTTGTAACACGCTCTTCTTCAACAAAGCTGTTCCACTCATTACAGTTCGGACATTTTCCAAGCCACTTGGGGCTTGCATGTCCGCAACTCTGACATTGATAGAGGATTTTGGTTGGTGGCATACGCTTTTTTAGCAGATACATTTCAAGAGTGTCAAGCGTGCGCCTTTAAATTAAATCGAAATTTCAGGGAAGATGCTTTTGCATTCGAAACAACAGATAAACTGAATTTGACTTTGAATGCAGGAAACTGTTATTTTTTAGCTCGATTCCATTATTTTTCATCCGGCGGTGTAGCTCAGTCGGTCAGAGCACGCGGCTCATATCCGCGGCGTCGCTGGTTCAAATCCAGCCACCGCCACCAACTTCTTTTTATAGCAAGCCTCTCTAATATAAATGAACTATTTAATTGCGAGACGTAAATCCTTTTTCAGTTGAACAACAGAAACACTTCCAATTGGCTTTATAGCTTTGTAATCAGAAATAATTGAATTAACCACCTTTGTTTTACTACCATTATTGAGACTATTTAATTTCAAACCATGTTTATAGAAATTTTGTTTTATAATCTGAGAAGATAATGATTCAGAGAAATCTTTCGTAAGAATATTGTTTAGTCCTGCAGTAACCGCCATTGAAGTAAGTCGCATCATTTTTTGCTTTTTTAAACGCATTACTTCTCCCCTCTTATACGGGAATAAATACTAATGACAACAGTGTAATTTATATATATATTATTTTTTTGAAAGGGAATAACAATATAAATAATAGCATTTATTATTCATTACTGATTGTCAAGAAAGATATTTTTATGGAAACTATAAGATATTTTTATACGATTTAAACAATCTCTATAATTTATATTGGTTATAAACAGATGTAATGTTCATTATTTGATGCGTTTCTGGAATGATTATGCATTTGCAATTCCAGGGAATACTACTTTATTTAAATAATGTCCTAAC
>CAYPIT010000156.1:0-4954 GCA_964410825.1 uncultured Nitrospiraceae bacterium | reverse complement strand
TTCCCTTTTTATGGGAAGAAATATGATACCGTATTTGTCTGCTCAAATGGATTTTTAGACTTCCAAAGCAAGGATAATCTTTATTTGAATACTGATGAAAACTTTAAGACTAAAACAGCGATTGCACCATTGTGGGACGACCTTATAACCAATGGAAATGCAAATGGTGATGAAGATATTTATATATATATGATTTCCCCTGATGCTGTAAGCTTCAGATGGCAGGCGGAGCAGTTTAAAAAGGCACACCCTGTGAATTTTGAAGTGATACTTTACAGCAACGGCAATATACAATTCAATTACGGAGATGGAAACAGCGGTCTTTCGCCTACAATAGGCCTTTCCGGTGGGAATGAAGAAGAGTATCATTTTGCGTCATATAATAATGAGGATATACTGGAAAATGCTGACTCGCTTTTTTTTGAGCCGAGAAAAGATACGATTTCAATTAAACTCGTACCTGGTTGGAACCTTATATCTATTCCCCTTGAGACTGATAATAATTCTATCAGCAGTATAATGTCGTCATCGTTATCTGAGATTGAGTCGGTATGGGGATTCATTGACGGCGAATGGCAGGTATATCTGCCTTTGGATCCTGAAATAAGCGATATGGCAAACTTGCTTTTCGGTTATGGATACTGGGTTAAGTCCGTTGGAAATAATGCAGAGATATCAGTCACGGGAAAACAGGATTATAATTGTTTTTTGACCTTGAAAAAAGGATGGAATCTTGTAGGTTTAAATAATATAAAGAGAATAAGCATTTCAGATGCGGTTGAATTATTAACGGTAGAAGTTGAAATTATCTGGTCATATAGTAATGGTAAATGGAGTGCTTACAATCCGGAAAAAAAGGATTTCAGCGATTTAAGTGAAGTCGAACCTGGCAGTGCTTTCTGGATAAAGGTAAAATAATTAAAAATATAATAAATATAGGAGAAAAAAGATGATTTCATATTCAAACTTCAGAAAAGTAAAAATATTCAGTTTTATGGTCCTTTTCCTTTTATTGGCTGCTATTCCAACATTTGCCATTGACCTGAAGGGCGAATCAGATCCTCCACCTTATACAAATGATCCTCAAATATACAGTAAAACACTGGCAACAGGTGAAACCGTATGGCACACAGATGTGAACTCGGGTTGTAGTTATGGTGACCATTATATTAATGTTGATATTGACTCTGACCCTGATGAAATTTCAGATGCAAAAATAACACTTACTGCTTATGACGTTGACTATAATAATTCGTCAGGATGTTCGGGTGGACCTGAGGTTGATTATCTTTTTATCAATGACAATTTCATAGGACAAATTCAGGGTGCAAATAATTCCTGGAGCACAAATACTTTTGATGTTCCAACAGCCTACATTATATCAGGGACAAATGAAGTTTACATAGATACTGATGCTCCCGGTACCGGTTGCTGGTGTGTTGGAGTTGGCTATGTGGAAATATCAGGGAAAGTAGGATTTCAGATTGTTGACCATACCCCTGAAAAAAATGAAAAAAATGTTAAATGGGATAAACCTGATATAAAAATAGATTTTTCTGATAACGTCAAACAATCTTCGGCAAATTCTGATACTATAATTCTTGATTACCGCAATCAGGCAGGGAGCTGGACATCTGTAACTTCAACTTATTCTTTGCCTTCTTCAAAAAGTGTCAAGGTTACCCCTTCTGCTGACCTGAAAGATGGAATCAGGTACCGTTTAAGAGTGATTGACGGTTCAAACGGGGTGCTGAGCAAAAATGACTCAGAACTTATCAGCGGGGAAACGTGGTATTTCTGGACTATGGTTGACCTTGACGGTCAGACAACCAATGTTTTCAAGCCGAATACCACAAAAGATAAACTTCAGATTACATGGTTTAATGTAAGCAGAAACAAGAATCTTGTCCCCATAAAAACGGTTGTAAACCGAATTTATGCTTTATGGGAACCCAAGAGCGATGTTTTTGATGCTGACGAAGTAACAGAGTTTAAAGCAAAAGTGACGCTAACTACAAACGGTACTGATCAGGTTAAGAACAACTATGTTATTAAACGCCCTGACAAATATACTGCTAATGAAAAGAAGCTTGCAAAGAATACCGTTAATTTCAAACGGCTTGGAAGTTTTGCAAGCGCCAATAAAGAAGACTATACCCTTAAAATAGAACCCATCCCGCAGAAAGGCACTCCCAAGGAATTCACAAAACAGGCCTCAGCGACAATAACAAGTAAAACTCCCAGTCTTAAGTTTAACGCATGGGCCTGTGAAATGGGCGCATGGTATAACAGTGTCAATGCCGGTCAGCTTACATCAGCAAAAGCAGAGCTTGATAGAGGAAAGGATTTTGCATGGTCAGTATTTCCTGTTGTGGGAGTTTCTTATGACTATAAGGGAACAGTTGCCAAAGGTGCGGGCGGATTCAATATGACTTATACCACGACAAAACATTCTGCCTGGTGGGATGATGATGTAAGGTTTGTCACTAATAATGCAACAGGCACTGAAATTGAAGAAATGAGACACGTAATGCTCCATCTTGCTACATTGAAACCGGCAACACATCGTTTGATTGTTGGATTAGTGCCGAGCGACGGTCTTCCCGGAGCAAATGGCGTCAGGTGGAATCACGTACTGCTTTTGTCTGAAAGCAACTTTAATGCAGGGACAGTTGCCCATGAAATAGGCCATGAGTACGGCATCGCTTCCACTACCGGTTCAGGTTGTACAGACAAGCATAACAATGACCCGCAGACTATAGAGGGTTTTAATGTATATTCTGACAAGAATAAATCCTTTACAGAAGGCAATTCTGAAAGGGATAATGTAAACCTCAATGATTGCAACGGGGTTACTGTTTCGACGCCAGTAGTTCCATTGATGAACAAATGGGGAGTTGATACAAATCTGAGATGGATAAGGCCTGACAGCTATGAACACGTGATAACATCAATGGGGGCGGCTTCACTTTCAGCTGCAGAGATTCAGGCGCTGACAGGTGATTATATGGTTGTCCAGGGTTCCATTGATGGTTCGGGAAATGTGGAAAATATTTCACCTCTTTATAATATAACCCAAAGATATATAGATGCCCCAAGCGGCACCGGATATTCTGCGGAATTGTTTACCGGTGAAGACGGGACAGGTACATCACTTGGTTCCTATGAATTCGGAACTGATGAAATTACAATTATAAAAAGCGATGACACAATAAGTTCCTTAGACAGCGAGATGTTTGCATTTACCATTCCTTTCGATGATACAGCGCAGAGTCTTGAGATAACAGGAATAACTAACACTGTTATAATCAACAAATCCGATAATGGGTCAGGTGCCCCATCAGTAAGTTTTACCAACCCAGTTGATTCTGATACGATAGCAGGGACTGAGAGTGTAACGTGGACCGGTTCAGATGACGGCGCTGATATATATTACAGACTTGAATACTCTCCCGACGGCAGTGTATGGATTCCTGTTTCAAACCAGCTCTACAATACAACATCTTACAGTTTGGATACTACACTGCTTCCTACAGGGGCAAACCAGAAACTGGCTATTATTGCATATGACGGATTTAATACTACGCGGGAAGAAATTGATGTAACAATTGATAATTCCGTGAAGATTAAGTCTACTACTCCAATAAGCAATGAAACAGATGTAAGTGAAGGTCAGACAATAGCCGCGTATTTTGTAAGCCCAATGGACGAAACTACGATTTCTGACACTACTTTTACCTTGAATAAGTCATATACACCGGTTTCCGGAAGCGTGAATTACGACAGCAATGCGAATATGGCGACCTTCACTCCTGACAGTAAGTTGGAGGCCAATACAACATATACAGCAACACTGATAGGCGGTACAAGCGGTATTGCAGATACCGATGGCAATACTTTATCTTCAAGCTATGCATGGTATTTTACAACAGGTAAAACTGTAGCCAACCCTCAGATATCATCTGTTTCCCCTGAGAATGGCTCAACTGATACCCCTATAAATACTATCATTCAGGCGAACTTTGATGACGACCTGCTTTCAAGTACAGTGACATCAAGTTCGTTCACTCTTGAAGATGAAAACGGAAGCCCTGTATTAGGTATTGTTTCTTACAACTCTACTTATATGAGTGCAGTTTTTCAGCCGTCTTCAAATCTTGCGGCTGATACGGTATATACAGCAACATTGACAACAGATATTACAGACCCGCAGGCGAATCCTCTTGAAAACGACTATTTATGGTCATTTACGACAACATCAACGGAATCCGAAGGAGTCAGGATTGTCGATGTAGTCGGGGATGAAGTCAAAGATGAGGATAATGACTCACTCTATGATGTGCTTATTATAAAAGTGCGTGTTGAAGTGACATCTACCGGTACATATAACTTAAACGGTCAGCTGAAAGATTCTGACGGAGAAGTTATAGCATGGACATCTGCAAGCCAATATCTGTACCCTGCGGGTGTTTATACTATGGAGCTTGAGTTTGACGGTAAGGATATTGCAAGCCACGGAGTGGATGGTCCTTTTGAGCTTTCAAATCTTTCTGTAACTTCGTCATCAATTACTGACAACTACAGCGGAACGTATACGACTTATCCTTATAAGTATTCACAATTTTACAGCCCTATCAGTCTTTCAAGCATTCCTGATATTGCTGTTGCAAGAAATTCGGCCAACGCAGATGTCCTGAATGTGGAAGATTATGCTTCTCATGTATCAGAGAATGTAGCAGATTTGACTTATAGGATTTTGATTGACAGCAACGAAGACGTGGGCGTTAGTCTGGATGACTATAATTACATTGATATTTATCCTGTCACACAGACAGTAGTTATAAGCGGAACAACTCCAATTACAAGCCCAATTCCTGTAACTCAGACGGTTGGGACAGCAGACATAACGCTTGAGGCTAAAGATTCGTCCAGTGCGAGAGCTCTTAATACTTTC
>CAYPIT010000155.1:0-4966 GCA_964410825.1 uncultured Nitrospiraceae bacterium | reverse complement strand
ACTTCCAGCATCCTGTCAAGAGCCTTCTTTGCCGGAATCCTGGTCGCTTCGGGTACCTTTACTTTATGAGATTCTGATTCAATACAGCGCAGTACACTTTTCAGAGTGGTCTTTTTCATATTAGGGCATATCATGTCTTTTCTGAGGGGGTAAAATGCCTTGTCAGGATTGTCCTTTCTGAGGCTGTAAAGAAGGCCTGTTTCGGTTCCTATTATAAATTCACCGGCACTGGATGACTTTGCAAATCTTAACATGCCTGATGTGCTTGTTACATAATCGGCCTTGTCAAGCACTTCCATTCTGCATTCAGGATGCGCGAGAACGAGTGCATCAGGATATTTCCCCTTTGCATTTACGACATCATCTTTTGTTGCCCTGTCGTGCACATGGCAGAAGCCATCCCATGAGATAACTTGTGTTTCAGTATTTTTAGCAATCCATGCTGAAAGGTTTCTGTCGGGAACGCAAATAACTTTATCAGTTTCGAGCGATTCTACTATCTTAACGCCGTTTGCGGAAGTACAGCAGATATCGCTTTCAGCTTTTACATCTGCGGTAGTGTTAACGTATGTTACTACTGGTGAACCCGGGTGGAGTTTCTTAATATCATTCAATGTGAAATTTACAGGATAGTTATACCCTCTCTCGTATTCATAACCGGGGAAGCTTGTTCTTGTAGATCTTTCTCCCCTGACAGTTATCATGTCAGCCATCGGACAGCATGCCTTAATCTCTGGCAGCAGGACGATTTTTTCTGGTGAAAGAATAGACGCACTCTCAGCCATGAAATTTACTCCGCAAAAAACGATAATATCGCAATCAATGGAAGCTGCAATCCGGGAAAGTTCCAGAGAATCACCTGTATGGTCAGCTATATCCTGAACTTCTTCACGCTGATAGTTATGCGCAAGAATAATAGCGTTCTTTCTTTCCTTAAGGTTCAGGATTTTTTCACGTAAGATTTCTGTATCGGTCATGAAGGTATTATTGTAGATGTTTTCCTGGAAATTTGAAAGTTATTAGAACTTGTATGGGCGGGGGAAATTAGTATATACAACAGTACCGTCGTTGTAAGTGACTTTATAAATTTGGGACGGCCTGTTGTCGTACTCGTTTTTGCGGTCCGATATGACGTTTCTGACAAATTTTCTTGTCTCGGAAAATGAAGGGATACCACCGGACTTTTCGACAGTTGAAGGGCCCGCGTTGTAAGCTGCGACCGCAAGTTCCAGATCACCGCTGAACCTGTTCAGAAGAAGTCTTAAATATTTTGTCCCCGCCTCTATGTTCTGTTCAGGGTCAAAAGGGTTGTTTATCTGCATATCCTCTGCTGTTGAAGGCATAAGCTGCATCAGCCCCATTGCACCTTTCGTTGAAACAGCATTGGCATCCCAGTCTGATTCTGCCGAGATCAATGCCTTTATAATGGACGGCTCGATGTCATATTTTGCAGATTTCAGTTGTATAATCTGATCATAGCTGTTACCTGAACTTTGCTGTGGTGTGGTCATGATCTTTTTGTAATCCTTGCCATTTGGAATGTTGGTAAAATGCATTATGCCTTCATTATCAACAAACTTATAAATGTCTGCATGAGATGAGGGACTAAACGTACCGAGCATTATAACTATACCAATTAAAGTAATTTTCTTCATTTTTTCAATATAACACTCATTTGCTAACATGTCAAATTCATTGACACTTATTTGAGCGGTTCATATCGCCTGTTATTCGGCTTAATCCAAAGCTGCCTTAAGGCATCTATCCCATATTAATACCTGCTTTGCGTTAAGATATCTATGAATAATGAAGGCTAAATTGTTTAAGAATATCCATATGCTATAATTGAATTTCTGAATTTATCGAAATTAATCGGAGAATTATGAACAAATTTATTGTTGCGATTGTCGGCAGGCCGAATGTCGGAAAATCTACGTTATTCAATCGGATAGCAAAAAAAAGACATGCGGTTATAGAAGATGTTCCGGGGATAACAAGAGACAGACTTTATGGAGAGGCTGTATGGGATGACAGACATTTCATAATTATAGATACCGGTGGTTTTCAGCATGAGGTTGAAGCCGATGTGAAGAGTACGGGGAGATCTGTACAGGAACACCAGAAAAAATTTTTAGAAGAAGTAAAAAAACAGGTGTTCACTGCGGTGGAGGAGGCTGACATTGTTATCATGATGATGGATGCAGAAAGCGGACTCCTGCCGATGGATTATGAACTGATAAGCCACTTAAGAAGGCATGAAAAGAAAATCTTTTACGCTGTCAATAAAATTGACGGACCCAGAAAAGAAAGTACGCTTCTGAATGATTTTTATTCCCTGGGGGTGGACCTGTTTGCTGTTTCTGCGCTTAATGGGTATGGATTTGAAAATCTTATCAATCAGATTGTTGCCATACTGCCTGAAGGAGAGGAGAAAAAATCAGAATATCCCAAAATCGCAATAGTAGGAAGGCCAAATGTGGGGAAGTCAACCCTTGTAAATGCCCTGTTAAGCAGGGAAAGAATGATAGTTAGCTCGATTCCCGGTACTACAAGAGATGCGGTAGATTCAGTATGCTCGTACTATAAAAAGAAGTATGTTCTGGTAGACACTGCCGGAATACGCAGAAAAGGGAAAATGGCAAAGACCGTTGAAAGATATTCTTTTATGAGAACAGTGAGAAATATTGAGGATTGTGATGTTGCTCTTATTGTCTTTGATGCTGAGGAAGGGATTGTTGAACTTGACCAGAAAATTGCCGGCCTGGTGCATTCTGCCAAAAAAGGCGCTGTTATATTATTAAATAAGTGGGATATCGTTAATAAGAATGATCCTTCTTTAGATTTAGATAAGGTTAGCAGGGTAGTTCATCAAAAATTATGGTTTATGAAGTATGCTCCTGTTATGACGATTTCAGCTTTGAGTAAAAAAAGGATCACAAATCTTTTTCCTGTTGTAGACCGGATCATTGATGAAAGTTCGAGAAGGATTAATACTCAAACGATGAATGAGTTTCTCAGAAAAACGGTTTCAATAAAAGAACCGCCATTATACCGAGGGAAGAGGGTAAAAATATACTATATTACTCAAGTTAAAACCGGTCCGCCCGGTTTCGTGATATTCACAAATCAAAAAGAAGGTATAAAAGAACAGTACATTAAATTTCTTGAAGGTCAATTGCGATCATTTGTGCCCCTTGAAGGAGTTCCCATAGAGTTTTATGTCAGGCAGAGAAAGCGATAACCTTTATATGCATTTTGGTCTGTTGACCAGACTTAATAATTAAAGGGGAAAAAGTTCTTTGCCGATTAATGAAATAACATGTATTTGATTAAATCTATTGGCAATAGCGTTGCATCTTTTTTCAGGGATGAATGTCATCATTTGGCCGCATCAATTACGTATTTCCTTATTGTATCTCTGGTTCCACTGGGACTTCTTGTCGTATCTTTGTTTGGTCATGTTCTTGGAGAAAACCAGGAGCTTTACAGTTACCTTCTGTCAAAATTAACTAACTTTTTCCCGACTGTTACATCAGGGATTACGCATGAACTTAGTAAACTCATTACGTATAAGGGCATCAGCGTAATAACATTTTTTATCTATGGATTTTTCGCGCTTCAGCTTTTTTATTCAGCGGAACACGCTATGGATGTAATATTCAAGGTGCCAAAGAAGAGACATTTTCTGTTATCGCTTTTATGGACATTATTAATAGTTACTCTTGTGATTGTTTTCTGGCTGGTTTCTTTTACAGTGAGTTCAGTGGCAAGTCTTCTCCGGCATTATCCTGTTACGATATTCGATTTTGGACTAAAAAACAGCGTTTCTGTCATTCTTGCTTATGTGGCGCCTTTTACTCTTATCCTGTTAACCTTTACCGCGGTGTACAAGATAGTCCCGCATGCCAATGTTCGTTTGAAAAATGCTTTTTACGGGGCGTTTCTGTTCACTGTCTTATGGGAAATTGCTAAACATACTTTTACATGGCTTGTGAGTCATGTATCATATATTGGAACCATATATGGTTCGCTCACCACCTTTATTTTGTTCCTCTTATGGATGTATTATCTATCATGTATATTCCTCCTGGGCGGTGAATTTGTAAATAATTTAAGCAAAAGGAGATAATGCAGGAGTTGATCGGCAAAGAGGTTGAGGTTTCTGCCAACAATATAATTTACAGAGGCGTTTTAGTCGAGATTGGAGAGACAGATGTGCACCTTCGGGCTGAGACAGGATATATTATTATACCAATGGATAGTGTAATGGAGATTAAGGCAGCGGATTAGTTTTATAAGATTGCCGATTTAAGAAACTGTAGTCTACCCTTTTTTAGTCTTACCCGGATTCAACAATTTCGATCCGACGCTAAACTTCAGCAGTCAGAGGAAGAACTGGCAGATGTTACGGAAGAGAGGGACGCGGCGATATAATGCACCGCGCCCCTTGTGATCATCTGGTTGTGCCCTTTTCTATTTATGCATTTTCTTGGCTGCCTTAGATGCCCATTGGACATCCCGACCTGAATGACAGCCCAGACAGGCATATTCCAAGGTGACAAACCCTTTTGCATATGTTGATTTCTTGCCATTTTTTTCTTCCGTGGCAAACATGTTAGCGTTCGGGTCTGAATTGATCTTAAAAATGTGGGTTCGCACATCACCAGTATATTTATGTGTCTTTGATGTAATTGCAGATTTAGTGGCTTTTGGCATGTGACAGGAAAAACATTTTTGACCGTTTTTCCTGTGAATGTTCTGGGCATAGGATTTGGCAATATCTTCGTGACACTCAGCGCAATTATCTTTTACCAGAATTGCCCTCTGATGAGGATTGTGACATTGATTACAACTTAGATCATTGTGGGCGCCTGCCAATAATTCGTTAATTTGCTCATGATGACGGATAAAACCGCCCTTTGCCGGTGGTTTTGGATTTATGCCGCCACGCTGGTGACATTTTCCA
>CAYPIT010000154.1:0-5029 GCA_964410825.1 uncultured Nitrospiraceae bacterium | reverse complement strand
CATGTGTAAGAGGCTCAAGGATGCTGCCGAATTTGCTCTTTGTTTTTCTTGAGCTTTTTGCAAATGCCCTGATGATTCCCTTGTCAGGTGTCAGGTATGTTACGATGAGGTCTGCTTCTCCGTATTTATGGGTCTTTAGTACGATTCCTTCGGTTCTGGTCAGCACTTGCGGTTTACGGCTGGCTACATTATATTACCGAAATCTTCAGGCTTCAGTTTTTTCAGCCAGTCTTCCAGTTCGTCATTATTTTTGTGCTCTATCACACTTTCATCAACAAAAATAGGCGCGCCGATTCTTATTGCCACTGCAATTGCATCGCTAGGTCTTGAATCAATAGGGATTTCATTGCCGTCTCCCCTGTCAATGTAAATGCCGGCATAGTATGTGTTATCTACAATTTCCGTAATGACAATTTTGGTAACTTTCATTTTAATGCCGTCAACTACATTTTTAATAAGATCGTGGGTCAGTGGACGAGGTGTAACAATCTTGCCAAGTGCAAGAGCTATGGAGTCAGCTTCGGGTTTGCCTATCCAGATCGGCAGCGTATTGTTGCCGTTAACTTCCTTAAGAAGCAGAATGTACATATTACTCCGCGGATCGAACAGCAACCCTTCAATTTTCATCTGTTTAACCAAGTTAGAAGCCCCTTTTAGTCAGTGATGTTAGTTTTTTATGATACCTTATAATTCAGTTTTTATCTATTTAAGAGCAGACTCAATTTTATCAAGGCCTTTTTCAATATTGTCCATCGATGTTGCATATGACAGCCTGATAAACTTGTCATCTCCAAAAGCCGAGCCCGGGACGGTTGCCACTTTTGCGTTTTCGAGCAGATATGTGGACATTCCAAGAGAGTTGTTTATTGTAGTGCCGCTGAAACTGTTCCCAAAATAGGCTGAGACAGTCGGGAATGCATAAAAAGCGCCTACAGGCATTTTGCATGTTATGCCTTCCATTGCATTCAGCCGTTCAACCATATACTTTCTTCTTTTGTCGAATTCCGCCATCATGGCCGGCAAGAAATCCTGCGGGCCTGTAAGGGCCTCTACAGATGCTTTCTGTGCAAATGAAGTTGGATTTGATGTGGACTGGCTCTGTATGTTTGTCATGGCTTTTGTAATATCCTTTGGTCCTGCTGTAAATCCGATTCTCCAGCCTGTCATTGAATGGGATTTGGAAAGGCCGTTTACTACGACTGTCCTCTCTTTTATCTCTTTTCCCAGAGTGGCAATACTGACATGCTCAAACCCGTCATAAACGAGTTTTTCATAGATTTCGTCTGAGATGATGTAAAAGTCATGTTCAATGGCCATCTCCGCCAGTTTCTCCAGTGTTGCCCTGTCATAAGCTAGTCCTGTCGGGTTGGAGGGGCTGTTCAATACAAAAGCCTTTGTCCTGCCCGATAGTTTTTCCCTGAGCTTGTCGGGCTCAATCTGAAACGAGTTACTCTCCTCAGTTTCAATAAAAACAGGCCTGGCATCATTCAGGAGGACCTGGTCCGGATAGGATACCCAGTAAGGAGCCGGGATTATGACCTCATCCCCAGGTCCGAAAAGCGCTTCCGCAATGTTGTATAAGCTGTGTTTTGCACCGCAGGATACAAGGATTTCGTCTCTTGCATAATCAAGGTTGTTGTCCTCTTTGAATTTCTCGATAATGGCATCTTTGAGTTCGTTAATACCCCCTACTGCAGTGTATTTGGTGAAGCCCTCTTTTAATGCTTTAATTGCCGCGTCTTTAATATTTTCAGGGGTATCAAAGTCAGGTTCGCCCACACCGAAATTAGTAATATCTTCGCCTGCTGCTTTTAGTGCTGAGGCTTTTGCGTTCATTGACAGCGTTGGTGAAGGTTTGATTGATCTGGATCTTTCTGCAAGTCTCATGTTTACCTCGATAAGGATTTTAATACTTCAAGTTTACATGTCTTCATGCTGTTGATTATCGATCTTTGTGTAGCCACGGAGGTGCCCACTTCCCCTACAACGACACCTGCGGCGTGGTTGGCGATTATTGCGGCATCCGGTAACTTTGCTCCCGCAGCACGGCTTAGTGCCAGTGTCGCAATGACAGTATCACCGGCGCCTGTGACATCATACACTTCTCTGGCGCATGTGGGTATATGTGTGGTCCTTCCGTTTTTTTCAAAGAGTGACATGCCTTCATCGCCCCTTGTAATAATTACTGCATTACAGTGCAGTTTCTTTAGAAGGAGCCTGCCTGCTGCAATTAGTGTTTTTTCGTCTACTATTTCAATACCCGAACCTGGAGACGCTTCATTGACATTAGGAGTTATTAGGCTGACATCTTTATAATAGCCAAAGTGACCCGTCTTTGGATCAACGGCGATAAATTTTTTTGGGCCTGCAATCTCGACAACAGTTTTGACAAGTTTTTTTGTGATCAATCCCTTGGCGTAGTCAGATATAATGATTCCCTGTATATGCGGCAGGCATGATTTGACATAATCGGCAATGTTAGACAGTGTTGATTTGCTTATATCTGATTTCACCTCTCTGTCGAACCGGACTACCTGCTGGCTATGGGCGACGACTCTGGTTTTAACTGTTGTCGGCCTGCTCCTGTCAACCATAATGCCGTCGGTGTTATAACCTTTTTCAAGGAATTTGTTTACCAGGAGTTTGCCCAGATCATCCTGACCTATTGTGCCTGCAATGAAGACTTTGCCGCCGAGAGATATAACATTATTTGCTACATTGGCAGCTCCGCCCAGAAGCAGATTCTCGTCAGTCACCTCTACGACCGGAACAGGGGCTTCCGGAGAGATTCTCCTTACTTTACCCCATATATACTGGTCAACCATCAGATCGCCAATAACGAGGATGCCGGTGCTGCTGAATTTTTTTAAAAAATCTTTCATTATGTGCCGAAAATGAGTCTCAATAAATTAGCATTTAAGGTTTGTATTTATCAACTATATATGACAAACTCGTAAAAAATCAGATCAATTCAAGCAGTTGAATATAAAGAGAAAAACCTTATTTATCTCTTTACAAAGTGAGTGGTCTCATGGTAAAATATGCAGCAAAATCAATTAGTTAGATGGAGCGTTCATGATCCACACAAAAGACCACAAAACAGTTAACATTTTTGACCCGTTTGACTACCTGGGTCCGAAACGAAAGAGTCTGATAGAGAACTCCTGGGCAAAAATATTCCGTGACGAAATACTGCCTGAACTGCCGGTACATAAGCTGCAACCATTTTATCACAGTTCAAGGGGAGCGCCAACAAAAGAACTCTATGCAATGCTGGGGCTGATGATACTGCAGCAGATGCATGATTTCACTGATGAGGAGGCAATTGATGAGTATGCCTTCAACATCAAGTGGCACTATGCCATGAACATTACCGGTGATTCTGACAGAGACACTTATATATCACCAAAGACTCTCTGGAGTATGAGGGACATTCTGACAAAGCACAACCTCTATACATTAATGTTTGATAGTGTAACAGAAAAACTTGCCCTGGTATTGAAGGTAGATACAACATTACAAAGATATGATTCCAAGCATATCTATTCAAACATGAGACATCTTGGCAGGATCAGACTTTTTGTTGCAACCATAAAGAAATTCCTTGTAAATCTGAAACGTCATCACGGGGAGTTGTTTGATGGACTTGAGGAAGAACAGGTTGACAGATATATTAATAAAAAAGGCGAGGCGCTGTTTTCAATGGTAAAGCCATCGGAATCTGAAAAGACGCTTAAATCTCTCAGCGAAGACCTCTTCTTTCTGGTAGAACGGTACAAGGGCAAAGACGAAATTACATCCATGAGCAGCTATAAGCTCCTTGCCAGGCTAATGAAAGAGCAGTGTATAGTGGAAGAGGAGATAACGACAAAGGGTAAAAAGATATCAGTTAAGCCAAACAAGGAAGTACCGTCAGATTCATTGCAGAACCCCTCGGACCCTGAAGCCGGTTATAGTGGGCACAAAGGCAAGGGGTATCAGGTACAGGTTGCAGAAACATACAGTAATAATAAAGAGGACAATTCACTTTCCCTTATTACCCATATACAGGTGGAGTCTGCCGACAACAGCGATGCCAATGCGCTGATTCCTTTGATAGAAGCCACACAGGAAAAAGGTCTTGGTCCTGAGGAGGTGTTGGCTGACTCTCTGTACGGAGGAGATGAGAACTGTGAAAAAGCGAAAAAACTTGGAGTTGAAGTAATCTCACCTGTGATGGGAAGAAGCAGCGATAAGGAAATAAACCTTGGCAGTTTTGTCATGACAGAAAACGGAACAGTTAAAACTTGCCCTAAAGGCAAAGAGCCGGTTAAAACCGGAAAGAAGAAAGACAGATACACTGCAACATTTGATATTCAAGATTGTAAAGAGTGCAGTAAAGTAAGGGAGTGTCTTGTTAAGTCCGGCAAGAGAGGTTATTATCTGCGATACAAAGAGAAAGATGTTCGGGTTGCAAAACGGAGAATCCATGAGCAAACACCTGAGTTTCATGATAAGTACAGATACCGTGCAGGGGTTGAAGCAACCATGTCGTACTATGACCGCAAGACGGGAGTTAAACGATTGCGGGTTCGGGGACTCCAGGCAGTAAGCTTCAGTGCGACATTAAAGGCAATTGGAGTAAATATCTTCAGGGCTGCTGCGTTTAAAAACAATGAAACAGGGTCTAAAAACTCACTGGAACAGGTAGTGCCTGCTTTTATAACCTGTATTTACAATTTCAAAGAACGATTTTTATCAACTGCAATGAAAATCCGGAAAATATCCGGCTCATCTCTCTCCAACTATCAATTTGAGATGAAACTTGCAGTTTGATTAATTACGAGTGCATCAATAATTGTACTGTTCAACTATAGCTCCGTAAATTTCCCTTCGCCAAGATTCAAAAGACGATAGCTGGCATCACTAAAACTAACATCACTGTGAGTTGCCATTATTACAGTCACACTGTCATCTTTTGTAAGGGATTCTATTTTTTGTTCGATTAATTGTTTGCTGATAGGATCAAGTGCAGAGACCGGCATCCCCT
>CAYPIT010000153.1:0-5075 GCA_964410825.1 uncultured Nitrospiraceae bacterium | reverse complement strand
TATGGTTTATATTTTTCAACCGCAATGATTGATTGTTGGTCCATAAATTCAAGGGTCCTGGGAATTATTGATGAAGATGTTATCCTGTTTACTGTCAGTGCAGCATTATTCAGTTTTGAATAAGTACAAAGAATGGTGGCGGTCTCTTCGGGCAGCGGCAGTACTTTTAAATAAATTTTTGTTATAATGCCCAGTGTACCTTCCGACCCGACCATAAGTCTTGTAAGATCATATCCAACAACCCCTTTATATGTTTTACCTCCTGTCATTACGACCCTGCCGTCAGGGAGCACCACTTCCAGTCCAAGAACATAGTCCTTTGTCACTCCGTATTTGATCGCCCGGGGACCTCCCGCATTTTCAGCAATATTGCCACCCAGTGTACAGAACTTCATGCTTGCAGGATCAGGCGGGTAGAAAAGCCCTTTCGCCTCAAGCTGTTCCTGAAGGTGAAAGTTGATTACTCCCGGCTCAACTACAGCGACCATACTCTTTTGATCAATATCAAGTATTCTGTTCATTCCTTCGAGAGATAATACTACCGCATCCTTTACAGGAACAGCACCGCCTGTCATGCCGGTACCAGCACCTCTGGGAATTATCGGTAAATCATTTTTGTAAGCAAAAGCAGCGACTTGAGAAACTTCTTTAGTAGTAACAGGTCGTACAACAGCCGAAGGAAGGCCTTCAGCCGAAGACGCATCAAAACCGTAACAAAAAAGTTCTTCCTGACCGGTAGCCACCCTTCCGGGCAAAATGTTCCTGATTTTTCTTTTGGAGTATCCGGACGCCATAATGATTTAATTATACCAGCCCTTATCAATTTAGTTCTCCTCTCCAAAGTAGTCCTGGTTGATAATAACAATACATTCCTCAAATACCTGTAATCATTATATTGCGCCTCATAAAGAAACCTCATTAAGTAACTGTCCTGTAAGAAATGAAACCTATCTACGTTATGAAGTATGAACAAAAGTGGAATCAATAATAGTTCAGGTATTTTAATTCCGAAATCCCTTGACCGGACCAGTTGCGTAGATTTTATTCTTATGATTTAAATCATATTCTTTAAATAAGCTTTCAAGGTATTTTTTATATATAAGATTCATTTGACTTTATTCAGAATAAATATCAAATATCAAGGAGGTGCAAGATGGCAAAGAAAAAAAATCCTGCCGTGAAAAAATCACCTGCAAAAAAGAAATACGTTTGCTCGACATGTGGCATCGTAACCACCTCAAAGGGGCATCTATGTTCACCGGTTATCTCTGATAAGGCATTTAGATGTGACTACTGTGGCATCGTTGTCGGCAATCCAAGACACGTTTGTAAGCCAAAAGCAACTAAGATGACCTATGTATGTGATGGATGTGGAAGAACTGCAGCTAAGAGAAGTGAACTTTGTTTACCCGTGAAAATATAATAGCTGAGGAGGTCAGATTTTATCACTGAAAGAGCTGGATTCCCCATCCCGGTACGAGTCGATTCCGACAAGTCGGAGAATGACAGATCATACCTGAACAGCGTCTGCCACATACATAGAGATGACTTTTGAAACACCCGGCTCTTCCATTGTAATGCCATAAAGATAATGAGCTGCTTCCATTGTACGCCTGTTATGGGTAATGGATATAAACTGAATGTCCTTTGCCATTTCGGACAGTAGCTGAATGAACCTGTCGGTGTTTGACTCATCCAGAGGCGCATCAACTTCATCAAGCAAACACAGAGGCGTAGGTTTTATCATGAATCCTGCGAAAAGAAGAGAAAGTGCTGTCATGGCTTTCTCTCCCCCCGAGAGCAGCATCAGGTTCTGAAGCCTTTTCCCCGGAGGCTGGGCTATAATCTCGATTCCAGCTTCAAGAACGTTGCCTTCTGTCAGCCGGAGTTCTGCTCTGCCCTCACCAAAAAGCGTGGTAAACACGACCTTGAATTTTTCATTGAGGGCTTCAAACGCTTCGGTCAGTCTCTGTTTTGTTGTCCTGTTGATTTTATGTATCGTGTCTCCCAAAGCACTGATCGACTCAAGCAGGTCATCCCTCTGCTTCGCAAGAAATTCAAATCTCGATTTCAGTTCCTCGTATTCATCAAGGGTGCCTAGACTGACAGGTCCTATAGCCTTAAGCTTTTCTTTAATCTTCGGCAAGTTTTCCTCTTCTTCGGTTGTAACAGAGTTCGCGATTTCTGCGGTTTCAATGTCGATCGAATACGTTTTTTCAATATCCTCTTTGAGATAGTTCAACTTCATCGTCTTTTCCATTTTTTTCATTCCGACCTGACTGAGTTCACCACGAGTTGATTCAAGCTCGGAAGCAAGTTCTTTTTGCCGCTTTTCTATCAATGCGAGATCAGCAGTCTTAGCCTCCAGAACCTCACTAACTTTAGACGCCTCGGTCTGAAGTTCGCCAACTAAAACAATTTTGGATTTAAGGGCGTTTTCCTTTTGCAACGTTTCTTCTTCTTTCTGGCCTATACCATCTTCAGTAACTTGCCTCTCATCCATAATCGCAACTTTTTTCCTGTCTATCTCACAAAGCATTTCGTTTAGTCTTTCAATCTCTCTTTTTACTGATGACATCTTCTCACTTGAGGATGCAAGGTTAAGCTTTATTTCTGTAAGCTCTGCACGCAATTTTTCGAGCAACTCCTTCCTGTCAGAAAGTCTGCCCTGTACAGATTTGATTTGATCTTCTGTATGCTGTTTTTCTGATTCAAGCGCGCTGCAGTTCGACTTTTCATTCTTAAGAGTGTCTTTCAGGCTGTCTTTTTCTTTGTTATCATCCGTTATCTCCAAAGAAATAAATTCATGCTTTTTATTCAGCCGGACACTCTCTTCTTCAAGGTTTTCCATTTTTACTTTTAATCCGTGGTAGTATTTCCCCTGGCTGGAGATCTTGCCATCTAACGACACTATTTCGTTCTCAATAGAAATAATCTCTCCTTTGATATCAGAAACTGCCTTTTCAGATGTTATAATAGCGCCTTCTTTATCCGAAATATCTTTTTCAAGCTCCTTTATCAAACGTTTGATTTTCAAAACACCTTTATCACACCCTCCGAATACCATGCCTGACGGTTCAAGAACCTCACCTTCAAGTGTAACAAAATAAAGTGCATGTTCAGGTGACTTTGTCAGTTTCGTCTTAAGGAAAGAAAGCGCATTATTAAGGCTGTCCACTATAATCACGTCATGTAAAAGGACTCTTGCGATATTTTCAAATCCTTTTTTGGCTGAAACAAATTTAACCGCCTCACCGATAACCCCCCTGACCTTATCAGTCTTCCGGAAAGCAGTTTTAACATCAGAAGGCTGACTTAATGGCTTTGTAGCAATAAACCCCCTTCTTTTGGCACTGTGCTCCTTAAGAAATTGTAATGCCTTTGTGATTTCATTCTGGTCTTTTACAACATCTGCGTTAAGTTTGTCACCCAAAACAGCTTCTATGGCGGTCTCATATTCTGGAGGAGTGTCAAAAATATCGGCCACCTGGCAAAGGGCTTTGATATTTTCATTCAGCGAGCTCATCCGGCTTCTGTCCATTTCTGTAAGGGACTCAAGCTTCGACACCATAACCGCAAGTTCTTCCCTTCCCCTGTAAAGGGTCTCCTCCTTTTCGGTCAAGCCGTCTTTTCTGTTATTTAATTGATTTAAGAGTGAATCTTTCTCATTCTTTGCATCCTTTAGTTCTGAATCAACTTTGGACTGTTCATTCTTTGTCTGATCTACTGCGATCTGAAGGGAGGAGATGCTGCCGTTCAGGGAGTTTATGTCCTGCGAACTCTTTTCGGTTCTGCGGTTAATGCTTTCTATGTTCAGATTCAGTTGGGCGATTTCGTTCTTTAAGTTGCTTATCTCTTCTGCTTTGTTAAAAAGATTTCGGCGCTGTTCTTCAAGGTCACATTCCAGTTCAAGTATTTCATGTTCAAGATTGGAAAAGGATAAATCTTTTTCCTTCAATATATTTTCAAGCTCAGACAGTTCATTTCCCATTTCTGCTTCACTGCTCGTAATTTTCTCAAGTAAGGCAACAGTGTTTTCTCTTTCAGTGTCAAGTTCATTATCCTGCCTTGAAAGTGATGTCAACCGTTCTCTGAGGTTTTCACAATCACTTTTGAGTAATGCTATCTTTCCCTCGTCTGCAGTGGTTTCCCTCTCTAATGAGTAAAGTTTCGTCCTGACTTCATTCAGCGACCTCTCATGTTCAACGCATAACCGTTTTCTTTCTTCTATTAATGCTTCCGTAGAATGTACACTTGCAGAAACCTCAGCCTCTCTGGAAGTCAGAGTATCTTCTGTCGTCGCTAAATCTGAAATCTCTTTCTGAAACAATTTAAAATCTCTTTTCCCTGTCCTTATCTCAACATCCTTGATCTCATCAAAGAGCTTTTTATATTTTTCCGCCTTTTTTGCATGCCTGTCTATTGTATTTATCTGCCTTTTGACTTCCGATATAATATCCTGCAGTCTCTGAAGGTTTGATTTTGATGCTTCAAGCTTATTAAGCGCCTCATTCTTCCTAACTTTGTATTTCATCACTCCAGCAACTTCTTCGATCAGGAACCTGCGGTCACGAGGCTTTGAATTGACAATATCACCGATCCTGCCCTGTTCCAGGATTGAATATGCTTTCAGTTCCAGGCCGGTATCAAGGAACATGTTTTTAATGTCTTTAAGTCTGCAGGGTACCTTATTCATAAGGTAATCGCTTTCTCCTGACCTGAATAGGCGGCGCGTTACAGAAATCCGGGTAACCTCATTACTGTCTCCGTTATCAGACTCCGAGCCATTTGATGATTTATTTATTATGTCAGAAAGAATGAGGGTAACTTCCGTCATTCCCTTTGTCTTTCTGGCGGCTGAACCAGCAAAAATAACATCTTCCATGCTGTCGCCTCGCAGGCTCTTGGCACTCTGCTCTCCAAGTACCCATTTGAAAGCATCCACGATATTACTCTTTCCGCATCCATTTGGTCCTACAATGGCAGTTATACCGGGATGAAAATTGAACACCGTCTTTTCTGAAAAAGACTTAAAACCGATTAATTCAATTCTGTCAACTCGCATAATTCATTAC
>CAYPIT010000152.1:0-5111 GCA_964410825.1 uncultured Nitrospiraceae bacterium | reverse complement strand
TCCGGAAATCGTACTTGATGTAGGGGTAAAGGGAGCCATTAATACATTAGATGCAGCGCTATCCTGTGGTGTAAAGAATTACATTGTTACATCATCTTCAGAAGTTTATCAGGAACCTACACATATACCTACTGCAGAACATGAAAGAATTATTATACCCGATATACAGAATCCAAGATTCTCATACAGCGGTGGGAAAATAATCACTGAGTTGCTAACTCTGCATTATGCTGCAAAGAGTAACCTAAGAACGATTATTTGTCGACCTCATAATTTTTATGGACCGGATATGGGTCAAGCGCATGTTATGGCAGAGTTTATAATTCTTATGAAAAAACTTAGTAAGGATTTTTCAATAAAAGAAATTGATTTCCCAATCCATGGCACTGGTAATGAAACAAGAGCATTTTGTTATATTGATGATGCCATTGAAGAGTTAATTCTATGTGCTGTTAAAGGAAGAAAACAGGAAATTTATCATTTAGGCGCGGATGAAGAAACAAGCGTAGTAAATTTAGCCAAATTAATCTCAAATGAGATAGGACTAAAGATTAATATCAAAGAGGGCAAATTATTGGAAGGAGGGGCTTCAAGGCGATGTCCAGACATAGCCAAGATAAGACAGCTCGGTTTTGAACCAAAAGTATCATTGGAACAAGGCATTAAAAAGATGATTAATTGGTATACTGATGATTCCAATATTCAGTCAACCGCAGTTAATAATGGAATTAAGAGATGAAAAAAATCCCTCTGGCAAATCCATATATTGGAGAGGAAGAAGCAAAAGCTGTTTATGACATAGTAAAGTCCGGGTGGGTAAGCATGGGTGAAACTGTGAAGGAATTTGAAAATGCCTTTGCAGAATTTGTTGGAGCCAAACATGCTATTGCCGCCAATAACGGTACTACAGCCTTACATCTTGCCCTGATTGCTGCCGGCATTAATAAAGGTGATGAAGTATTAATACCTGACATTACATTCATTTCCACTGCGAATGCAGTCATGTATGAACGTGCTGTTCCAGTTATCGTAGAATGCGATCCCAGGACATATAACATATCATTGGAAGACGCTGAAAAAAAATTAAGCAATAAAACAAAAGCGATCGTTCCGGTTGATATGAACGGTCTGCCTGCAGATTACGATCAGGTCATGGCTTTTGCGGAAAAACATGGCCTGGAACTTATTGCAGACAGCGCGGAATCCCTCGGAGCCGTATACAAAGGCCGAAAAATCGGTTCAATAGCTCCCATGAACATTTTCAGTTTTTTCCCAAACAAAAATATCACTACCGGCGAAGGAGGTATGATTACAACTGATGATGATGAAAAAGTCTTGCTGCTGCGTCAGCTTCGTAACCAGGGACAGGATTACAGATATAACCATATTCATCTCGGGTATAACTATCGTATGACTAATGTCACTGCCGCTATAGGTATTGAACAGTTGAAAAGGGTCGAATTTATTCTTTCAGAAAAAGAAAAAATCGTAGCACGATACAATGAGGCCTTCAGGAATGATTCGGATATTTCTCCGCCTTATATTCCTGAATATGCAGACCGTCATTCCTGGTATATGTATGCAATTTCTTTGAGAGACGGACTGGACAGGGATAGGGTTGTGTCTGAACTGAAGAAGAGAGGCATTGATACCAGATTAAGTTTTCCCCCGATTCACATTCAGCCATACTACCAGAAAACGTTCGGGTATACAGATAATTCTCTGCCTGTAAGTTTCAAAGCCTGGAGCAAGTTAATTGATTTGCCGATCTGGGCAGGACTTACAGTTGATGACCAGGATTACGTCATTGAAAATCTGAAAGAGATTGTTAAAAGTCAGGGCCAATGAATGTTTTGGGAATAATCCCTGCCCGCCGTGATTCTAAGCGGGTCCCCGGAAAAAATATACGTCTTCTTGCCGGGAAACCGTTAATTGTATATACGATTGAGGCTGCATTAAAGGCAAATTCGATTAACCGTCTGATCGTCTCAACGGATGACAGGGAGATCGCTGACATAGCTAAGCAGTACGGGGCCGAAGTTCCCTTTCTCCGGCCTTCCGAACTGGCGGAAGACAATGTCCCCGATCAACCGGTCTTCGTTCACGCACTGCAGTGGCTGAAAGAACACAACAGTTATGAACCTGACGCCATCATGCATTTGAGACCAACAACCCCCTTTAAGAAACCTCAAACCATTGACAACGTGGTGCAAAAGATGATCAACGTAAATGCTGATGTTGTGCGTACGATGACCCGCGTTGAAGGGGTTCACCATCCCTATTGGATGTACAGCCTTTCTGAAAGCGGCCGTGCATTCCCGTTTACAAATGATATAAAAGTCAGCAAGTACTACCAGAGTCAGCTCCTTCCTGAAGCGTACCGCATCAATAGCGTGGCAGATGCAATAAAAACTCGAGTATTATTCGAGGGCAATATCCTTGATAATCAAAACATGGCAGTTGTTACGGTCTCTGGTGCTGAGGCCATCGATATTGACACAGAATTTGATTTCAAGATGTGCGAGTGTATGATCGGTTTACAGCATTCAGACGATCATATTATTTGATGAACAACTTATAGCAAAGACTCGAATGATATTTTTTTTTGTTCACAGATTTAATGATATTGACCATTTTACTCCGGTGGTTTACAGAATTGCAAAAGATACGCAAGAGAAAATAATGATGCTTTCATTAAACCCGTATTATGATATAACGCGTGATTTCAGATTGGCGTTTCTAAGAGAAAAACACAATGTATATGTTGATTATCTTTATAATATTTACAACCCTTCAATATCATATAAAATCTTTAGCTATTTTTTACGTGATTATCCAGGGGATTCACTGAAGGATAATGTCAAGATTATCATAAAGCGCCTGGGAAAACTCAGGGGAACATTTTACTCTGATTTATTTCAATTTATACACAGGCTTTTCTTTGTGTCAATGAATCGTCTCAAAATTTTCAACCGGCTTATTCTTAAGGATTACGGTAAAAAATGGGTCAGTGAAACGATGAAACATTTTAAACCTTCGGTACTTGTTTTTGATCATGCGGCTACAGACAGAATATATAACGTCCGGGCATTTTTAGATGCATCAAAGCAAATGGGTATACCAACGATATGCCTGCCGCATGGTATCCCTCTGTTTATAAAGCACTCCAGTGATTATGACAGAGCAAAACATGATTTCATTAATAATGAATATGATCATCTGGTTATTCAGCATCGCTGGTGGAGAGATGAATGTTTCGAACACGGATTATCTCCGGAGAAGGTTACAGTTCTGGGACTTGCACGGCACTGCAGAGAGTGGGAGACAGTCCTTCAGCAGATTGTTCCGGCTGAATTATCACTGAAAAACAAGGGCATCGGTAAACTTAAAGTTGTATATATGGATTCAGGACCTGACAGATATCATGAATATAAATCTGTTGTTCAGACAGCCATAGACAGTATTGCAAAGCTCAACTTTGTTCATTTTATATATAAACCACACACAAGGAGAAATGCAGTGCATTTACAGATTCCGCATTCAGCAGAAATTGCCACGGATATAAATTCAGTTAACTTAGTAAAATGGGCTGATGTAGTTGTCGGTATGCACTCCAGCATTATGATAGAGGTGCTGCTACAGGAGAAAGTATATATATCCCCCACATATTTCAGGAAGAGAAAAATGATTTACGAGGACTATGAGGCGTGCTGGATGGTAAATTCCACCGAAGAATTAATAGCCGCTCTCAGGAGTCTGCATGAAAATCCGACTGTCAGATCCTATTCAGGACAGAACGTGGAGAGATTCATAACAGATGTGGTATACAACGGTCAAAAGGACAGAGATGTATTGGGAACTTATAAGGATTTTATCCTAAATATTGCGCACGGGATACAGCAAACTCCGAAATGCACAGCAGCCACGAAAATGTAATGAGAATTTCATCTGAAAGTATCCACAACCTTATTCATGATGCCTTTACTTGTCTGGGAATGTCAGAGGAACTGGCTGGGCTGTGTTCAAAGGGCATGGTTCAGACTTCGTTGCGGGGTGTAGACACACACGGGATACGGCTGCTGCCTCATTACATTGCGGGGATAGAGAGAGGCAGGATAAATCCAGCACCGAACTTTCAGTTTGAAAAGACATCTTACTCTACAGGGATACTGGATGCTGATCATACTCTGGGTTATGGGGCCGGCATTATTGCCATACGCCACGCAATTGAACTGGCTAAAAATGCAGGTTCCGGATTTGTGTCGGTTAAAAACTCTTCCCACTGCGGAGCACTGGCATATTTTGGTGTGGAAGCATGCAAAGAAGACATGATCGGCCTGGCGTTTACTCATGCAACCTCTCGCATGAAGTCCCCCGGTTCAAATCGTGAGTTTTTTGGAACAAACCCGATATGTTTTACAGCCCCCATGGAAACTGAAGATCCTTTTTGCTTTGATTCAGCACCAACTCCGATACCTTTTCATAAAATCATGCATCACCGCGAAACCGGTTCTCCAATGCCACGAGGCAGTGCTGCTGACAAATACGGCAATGAAACGATAGACCCGCTTAAGGCCGTGCAGCTTCTTCCCATAGGTGACTACAAAGGTTTTGGCTGGGCAATTATGGTTGATATACTGTGCGGATTGTTGTCCGGCATGCCTGTTGGACGGGACATATCAAAAATGTACGGCGACCCCCTGTCTCAAAAAAGATTTTTAGGCGAATGTTATGGTGCAATTAGAATAGACGTTTTTGAATCCCCGGATATCTTCAAGAAGCGAATACAAAAGCTTGCTGAAGAAGTTCGCAGAGAACCGAAGCTGGAGAAAACTTCTGAGAACATGGTGCCGGGAGACCCCGAGAAAAAAACAATGAAAAAAAGATTGGAAGAAGGGATACCGGTAGATAAGCATGAGCTCGAAAAACTGAATATGATCGCCAGAAAATTTGAAATACATCCTGTAAAAATTATTGTATAGCTTTGGAGGATTCTTATGAAAGTTCTTTTTGTAATAACAAATATTGACGGTTTTTATAGTGACACCTTTTCCATTGGTCTAGCGTCACTGATGAGTTACGTGGCAGAAAAAGGCCATGAATATGATGTA
>CAYPIT010000151.1:0-5113 GCA_964410825.1 uncultured Nitrospiraceae bacterium | reverse complement strand
AACCGGGGAAAGTGAAGCTGAAGACTTATGCAGAGTTGCGTATAAGAGGCGCTATGATTGATGAGCTGAGAGCAACCGCCTGGATTCCCAGATCAATGAGAAAAAAGATCGATGGAATCAACAAAGCCCGTCTGAAACTCGAGAAATTATGGGGACACATGCCTGATGATACGGAAGTAGCAAAATCAATGGATATGCCGCTTGATGAATATTTCAAAATACTCCAGTATGCAACATCATCGAGTCCATTGAGACTGGAAGATTTCAAGAACAACAAGTATGCCGATAGTGACCTGAATATATCAGAATGTATCGCTGATCCTAAAGCAAAAAGTCCGCTGAGTGAACTCGAGGAAAAGGATACAAAAGAGAATGTTGCTGATCTTATTGATACTCTGCCGGACAAGGAAAGATTGGTTCTGTCACTTTATTACTGGGAAGAACTGACGATGCAGGAGATCGGAAAAATTCTGAACATTACAGAGTCAAGGGTCTGTCAGATTCACAGTCAGGCTCTTATCAAGCTTAAAGCAACACTCAAATAGATGTGGACACACATTTGACAGAACTTGCTTCTTATTAATAAGACTTAATCTGAGTCAAATTCTGCCTTATCTTGCAATAAAAAACCCCCTCTTTCGTGTATAAATTGATCAGTTCAAATTAATATCAAATGATAAACAGGGTTCTCAGGATTCCAGGATTCGAGGGTTCAACTTGAATCCCTTATACCCATTTTAACTTTTTTACTCAAGAACTAAAAAAACTGCTAAAGCTATGAGAACTTGTGCCGATAAGATAGGTAGAAAGTGTAAAATAATTTAACACATTAGGAAAGGAGGACTCGATAAAACGTATAAGTCCCTGAAATTAAAATACTAATTTCAGACAAGGATTTGTTGGAAAGGGGCTAAGATAATGAAAAAAAAAGGAAATAACCACAGAAAAAGGGGGGGACTCTTCAAAAAGGCTCAGGGTCTGAATATTTATATGGAACCGGGATGGACCAGTATAGTAAACAACGTAAAGGCCGAGATCGAAAAACTCCCTGATGTCAGACTCGATAAAATTAAAAAGATTAAAGAAGCGATCGATTCGGGCAATTACGAGATTAATTCTTTCAACATTGCCGGAAGAATTTTAGAGGAGATTTGAGGCCAGGGTTTTTAACATATAATCGGAAAAAGGGCATTCAAGCAGTCATGAATGCCCGCAAGAAGTATCCAAATCAGGACTAACTAAATAGTTTAGGTTCGCCTGATTCATGATTCCAGCCGTCATCTTATCTTTAATATTAAATCAAACCTGTCCAAAATAGATTAGTTATACTGACTGAACATCTCATAAACACAATGAATCGACGGGATATTTAAATAGCAGACCTCATTGTGTCTGATATACACTACAGACATGAAATACCGTTGGCTATTGGAAATCATTGCGATAGATGGTAGTGTCGTCATTGTGTTTCATCGATATCCAGTCAGCAACAATCACACTGTCTTGGTGACAATATTGATTATTCGTTAGCAAGAATTGAAACAGTACTTTATAATTATATAATTAAGATATATGGAACTCAGGTGTATTGAAAAATATTTAATTGGAATGAGGAGGCCAGGATGCCGAAGGATAAGGATGATGAGAATGAACAAAGATGTTACTTCAGGGTAGATGATGTAATAGCAGTGGTTGCGAACCCTGCAAATATCGATCATGAAAGGGGTGAGAAATTTATTAAGTCCTTCACCAGTTCAAAGGCTTTTTCATTAATGGAGGATTCTGAATCGACCGAGAGATCTAACGAACAAACATATAACGAGGGCACTGAAAATAAAAAAATGTACGATATGATCGCTGAAATCAAAACGAAACTCGATTTTATAATTAATCATTTTGTTCTTGAGAAAGAAGGTCTCCTGTCACAAGATAAAAAATCAGTAAATATAAGTGCATCGGGAATCAGGTTTACAATTAACACTCCGGTCAAAGAAGGGGATCTCATGAAGATCAAACTTCTTTTGCCCACATATCCTCCTGTGGCGGTATTTGCCTATGGAGCGGTTAAGAGAGTGAATGAATTAGATAACGGTCTTTATGAAATATCTCTTGAATATTTAAATATGAATGAATCTGTCAGGAAGGAAATTATTCAATACACACTATCTTACCAGCGCGAGACTATAAAAAAGCTTAAAGAAACACCTGATACTGAATAGTTCCTGCATTACAGGTGCAGGGTTGATTATATTGCCGGAAAATTAATAGTTATCATGAGAAACCCAGATTATCAGCAGACAAGAGAAGACGAAATGCAGCAGCAGTCTCTTCTTTTTAAGCAAATTTACAAGAGCCAAAAATGGTGGCAAAACATAATTGATGCGATCACCGATTATATGTTTGTAATAGATCAGAATTATAAAATTCTGCGCACCAACAAGGCTTTCTCAAATCTTTTTGGAAAAGAGCCGGCTGACATAATAATGAAGCCGTACTTTAAATTATTTGGCCTGGAAGGCCCTCATGAGTGGTGCGTTTTGCCAAAAGAAAACGAAACATTCAATCCACGGTCTGTGGAAAGAAATATAAATGATATGGATTACCTCATTAGCTGCTTTCCCATATCTTACGATGAACATGACGCAGTTGTATATATAATGAAGGATATTACCGAAAATCACCGTTTAAAAGATCAGATATATCACCTGGAGAAACTCTCTTCTCTCGGCACGCTGGCATCCGGTGTAGCACATGAAATAAATAACCCCCTTACAGGCATCATCGGTTATACCGAGATGCTTCTCATGAAGGACATTGAAGATACATTAAAGAAATATCTAAATAATATTTATGATGCTGCTATTAGATGCAAAAGGATAACAGAAAATATGCTGACGTTTTCGAAACAGACACCTACACAAAAAACTCCTGAGGATTTAAATAATATTCTTGACAAGACAATTGAGCTTCATGAGTATCTGCTGAAGAATACCAGGATAGAAGTCATAAGGGACTACCAGAAACTCCCTTATATGGATGTTGACAGACAACAGATGCAGCAGGTCGTTTTAAACCTGATAATCAATGCCGAGTATGCCATATCAGAATCAGGGAAAAAGGGACAAATTCATTTAAAAACCACATATGATGATAAGTCAAAACTGGCTGAAATAAGAATTTCAGACAATGGAACAGGCATTCCGCAAGAAGTTATTGCAAAAATATTTGATCCTTTTTTTACTACAAAGCCGGTTAATAAAGGTACGGGTCTTGGTCTTTCAATCGCACATGGCATCATATCGGAACAGGGAGGCACAGTCGAAGTTGAAAGCACAATGGGCGAGGGAACTACGTTTATTATCAGACTCTTAAACACCCATTGAGAAGCTCAATTTCGTGGTATAATAATTTGCTTTAATTTTCTCTGACATTCCCTGATGAACGGGAATCCAGATTCATTTTTAAGCCGGAGTGGTGGAATGGCAGACGCGAAGGACTCAAAATTCGAACTTATGTGCAGCATCAATCAGCTCAATATCTAATTTATCAGCTATTGCCCTTCGAATAGTTCACGGCAATTTTTTGGAGGAGCGACACAAGCGGGGGCAAATCGATCTTAACAGTGTCCCAGAGAATCCTGTCGCTTACGCCGAAATATTCATGGACGACGAAATTACGCATTGCACTCATGTCTTGCCATGGTATCTTTGCGTGTTCCGTGCAGATTTCCCCGGGTATGTGAACTGACGCTTCACCAATAATAATCAAGTTTCTGACCACTGCGTCCACAGTCTTCCTGTCGGCTACAAAATCTTCATATGTCATGCCGGTTACATATGACTCAATGGCTGAGATAGCGTCCAGAATATCATTGATCCGGAATAGCCAATTTCTAAGCGGCACGGACAGCTTCCTCCATGATTTGCCCTTTCATAGCGTTGTGCAGGGCTTCGGGAGTGGTCAGGTCAACTTCACATCCAAGAATTTCCGACAAGGTCCGCTGAAGACGCGAAAACTCGAACAACCCGATCTGCGCATCATGCTCGAACTCCACGAGAATATCGATATCGCTCGTCTCTTTTTCATCACCGCGCACAACGGAGCCGAAAAGATACAAAGACTTTACACGGAAACCCCGTAGACCGTTCATGTGCTTCTTTAAAAGCGCTATGACCTGTTCTTTGTTCATGATATCTCCTCCCGCTAAAAAATTAGGGGCATATCCCATATTTCTCCGCTATTCACCTGATATCCGGTTAAAGACGGCAATGAATAATGCTTTCATCTCCATCGCCTCCGTACTGTCATTGTTCATCCTGATCACAGGATAAAGTCAATTAACGGAATGTTCTATTATATACCAGCTGTGAAAAAGTGGGAACAGGAAAGAAAAGAAGCGACGAGGTCAGGCATGGACAACTTCTTTCAAATTTTTTTGGAACAAACGGTATAAACCGAAACAGGGTCTTTGATTTTAGTGTTTCAAGAGCTGCGGGAGAGTCAAAAGGCGTGAAAAGCAGGAAAGCGAGGATACGAGGGACGTTCTTAATTTTGTTAATTTATGGTTAATTAGTTTACGTAATTAAGAACGTCCCTAATCTGATCCTTCTATTCCTTTATTTTCCGTATCGTACTTTGTTTTCTGTATAGTGCGTTATTTTCTGCTACAATAGTGCTACATTGACGATCCGTAGTAATTGACTGATCTATAAAAAATCACTTAAAATTGTGCACATTGATAGCTTGCCGGAGTGGTGGAATGGCAGACGCGGTGGACTCAAAATCCATTGTCCGCAAGGACGTGCGGGTTCAACTCCCGCCTCCGGCACCAACCCTTTATAATTAATAAGATCAATGACTCTCCAGGGAAAAACTTATTCTTTATACGGAAGCGATACTGATACAGATCAGTACTACTCTGCTATCAGAAAACTGACCAATCTGTTTCTGACACGATGTCCTGATGAAAAGGAACGAACGGGGTCAGACTTAAAAGGAACGAACGGGGTCAGACTTAAATATTGAAATATTAGTAGATTTAAGCAAAGATAAAGACTAGATTCCGACCTTCGCCAAAATGACAAAAGGGGAATTTAACTAATTACTTTTCTGG
>CAYPIT010000150.1:0-5132 GCA_964410825.1 uncultured Nitrospiraceae bacterium | reverse complement strand
TTCTGATGCGCTCAGGTGCTATCAGGAGGAGACACCGGCCCTCATATGATAGCAGGAATCGGGGCGGGTTTTTATCCCGGAGTGCTGAATACGGATATTTATAATGAAGTAATCAAGGTAAGTGATGATGACGCAGCAGATATGGCAAGACGCATTGCAAAAGATGAGGGGATACTCGTTGGAATCTCTTCAGGCGCCGCAGCATGGGCAGCGCTGAAAGTGGCTGAAAAACTCGGTAAAGGGAAAAAGGTTGTGGTTATCTTTCCTGACAGGGGGGACAGATATTTAAGTACAGGTTTATTCACTCAATAGAAGAGGAAATCTTTAATTAAAAACAAACTCTTTAACCAGCTCAATATATGCAGGCGGTATGTTTGTGAGTTTAACTCCCATACCGTTTTTAAAATCTGAAAGCCCTGTCTTCAGCGACCATGCCACTTCACCTTCAAGGTCAATCTTTTTCTGAGTATTAACCTCAAGGACTAATTTCAGAGATGTTCCCGGACTCATTGCCTTTCTCGTCCGTATAAAGAGTCCTGTTAAAGAGAGGTTGGCCGTAGTGCCGATGAACTCATCTTCTCCTTTTATGAATGTAATGGGAAGTCTCTTTGTATGACGCTTGTTTGTCGTGGCACGTTTGTTCGCCATATAATATTATGCCTTTTTATACCAGGGAGTGCAAGCTTTTTGATGTGTCAATGTTTATATATCAGCCTGTTTGTTATAAGGGACCTGTCATGTGCCTTCCCAAGCAGGACAAGAGCAATAATGGCTCCCAGAAATGCAAGAAACATATCTGATTGTGTGTCCCAAACGTACCCCTGTGTGCCGAGGAATGCCTCTGCCGCTGTTCCGCTTGCTACTGCAACCCACCATTCAATAAACTCATAAAAAGCGCTGATCGACAGACATATAGATACTATAATAAATGAAAGCCATTTCCCTTCTGTAACAGGTGACTTTCTTATGAGGATCTCTCTTGAGATAATAGCCGGGATAAAGCCCTGTGCAAAATGGCCGACCTTATCATAATGATTACGGCCAAGATCAAATGCATCTCTTATCCAGTTAAACAGCGGGACCTCTGCATAAGTGTAGTGTCCTCCAACCATTAATATAATAGAGTGAATCAGCATGAGCCAATATGCCATTCCTGTAAACCTGAACCTTTTATATGTTGCTAAAAGAATCACCAATCCTATTATAGCCGGAGCAACCTCCAGAGCCCATGTGAAATAATCATGAGGATTAATCCCTGACCAGATGAGCACAGAGAAAAAGAGCACAAGCATTGATATGTAATGGTTATTCTTCTTCATTCTTTATTTGTATCACGTGCCAAAAAGATCGGACATTGCTCTGCAACTCACTCAATCTCATAGTAATGGCAATTTCCTCACATGCTACTAAAACCTGAAACAGAGCAGCGCATCTGAAAGGCCAGGAAATATCTGAAATCAGCAAAATAAAAATAGTAACACCCATTAGTATAGCCGCGGTCTTAGCGCCCCATGTGTGGTAACTTGGAAGCTTATGAAACTTTGCAACCCCTGCTATTAACGGAACGATAAATGCTCCTATTGCCAATAATACAAAAAATGCTTCCTGTTTCAATTTTTCCGGCCATAGCCACCATGCACATAGCGGTATTATTAGATAGGTTGCTAAATCCCCCCAGCTGTCCAGCTTGCTTCCAATATCTGATGAGACATTAAGCTTCCTTGCAATATAACCATCCATTGCATCCGATAATAAAGAGACTGCCAGTAAAATAAGAAAGTAGTTTCGATACCCTGCCCAAGCCAAATAAAGAAGAAGAGGGGCTGCTATGAGACGAAATCCGCTTATTATATTAGGTATTCTATCCATTTAAATTGTTATTTTACATGGTATCACTCTAATAATTCAGCAGGAAAATGGAAAACCGTGTCTTGATTTTTAAAAAAATATCGGATCATAGAGTATAGAATTCTGCATCATCGATTTCTTAAGAAGCACCGGAAAGAAACTTTGGAAGTAAAGAAGAAAATAAATGGCGGGGTGGACGGGACTCGAACCCGCGACCTTCCCGACATGTCGGGACGTTCTAACCGGAGATATCAGATAGTTTCAAAAGAAGCTTTTTGCTATGAAAAGACTTGTTTGCTCTGTAATATATAGACAAAGTAGCTCACCTTATAAATGGCGGGGTGGACGGGACTCGAACCCGCGACCTTCCCGACATGTCGGGACGTTCTAACTCGTTTTTGCAACAAGATCCAGCAATAGATCCCTTCTATGTAAAGACTTTAGTTCCTTTTCTTTATTGAGGGCTTGAGCACGGGAGTCAAACGGCTTTGAATAAATAATCTTCCAGGGACGTTTGGATTTTGTAAATCTTGACCTGCCTTGATTATGGCGTAGCAGACGTTCTTGTAGATTTTTAGTCTGGCCTATATAAAGAGAGTCATCAGTTTGACTCTGGAGGATGTAGACAAAATAACTCACAAGATATATGGCGGGGTGGACGGGACTCGAACCCGCGACCTTCCCGACATGTCGGGACGTTTTAACTCGTTTTTGTAACAAGATCCAGCAATAGATCCCTTCTATGTAAAGACTTTAGTTCCTTTTCTTTATTGAGGGCTTGAGCACGGGAGTCAAACGGCTTTGAATAAATAATCTTCCAGGGACGTTTGGATTTTGTAAATCTTGACCTGCCTTGATTATGGCGTAGCAGACGTTCTTGTAGATTTTTAGTCTGGCCTATATAAAGAGAGTCATCAGTTTGACTCTGGAGGATGTAGACAAAATAACTCACAAGATATATGGCGGGGTGGACGGGACTCGAACCCGCGACCTCCGGCGTGACAGGCCGGCGTTCTAACCAGCTGAACTACCACCCCACTTTTTATATCGTTCTGAGCCGGGATCGTTAAAAAATGGTAGGCGGCACAGGGCTCGCACCTGTGACCTCTGCCTTGTAAGTGCAGTGCTCTCCCAACTGAGCTACCCGCCCGATCACTCAAAACGAGATAATAATATAGCAGATAAGTATACCAAATTTAAAGCCTTTTGTATTATCAGGCATCAGAATAGACCATTAAATGGCCATAATGTGTTTTTTTACCAATAGTGATTGCATTATTATATTATGTTTAATAGAATTAAATATTATCTCTAAATCTAAAATGCATTTTCCCTGAAAACTCAGGGCCAATCTGAAAGGAGGAGCATAATGCTAAAAAAACTAGGAATCCTTGTTTTTGTCTGCCTTTTTGTTGCCGGGCTGGCACCCGCTGTACCTGCAGCTGATACGGTAAAGGTAGGTGTCATTCTGCCGCTGACAGGTAAACACGCTAAATTCGGTGAGATCGAAAAGCAATCCTTTGAACTCGCGCTTGCTGAGATCAACGCAAGCGGAGGAATAAACGGTAAAAAACTTGAGCTGCTGATCGAAGACACACAGGGCAAGCCTGATGTGGGACGTTCCGCCGTTGAAAAACTTATTACGCAGGACAAGGTAGTAATGCTTGGTGGAGGTTACAGCTCCTCTGTTACTTATGCAGCAGCCGGAGTGGCCCTTAATAAGGGATTCCCTTTCCTTGTTAATACAGGTTCAGCCGACAAGATAACCGAACCCACCTCCTTTACCCCGAGCGGCCTGAGGATAGACAATCTGAAGAAGAAACTAAAAAAAGAAGAGGATGCTGCAAAGATCGCTGAAATAAATGAAGATATTGCAAAACTTGAGGCAAAGTCCGCTATGGAGGCCACGGCCCTTATGAAGCGCTTTGCTATATTCAGGCTCAATCCGCCAGTAAGCGAATACGCAAGCGGTCTTGAGGGTTTTCTGGACAAGGTTGTAATGCCTAAAACTGCTGTTATACTTCACGAGAACAGCCTCTTTGGTACTAAAGGAGCAAGCGCATTTGAAAAGAGCGCTAAGAAGCTCGGTATCAAGGTACTTATGAAGGAAAGCTATGATGCCGGAGCTGTTGATTTCAAGCCCCTTCTGGCAAAGGTGAAGAAGGCCGATCCTGATGTGGTTTACATGATCTCATATCTCCTGGATGCGTCTCTCCTTATGAACCAGTCAATGGAACTTAAGCTGAATCCCGGGCTTTTTGCAGGCGCAGCAGCAGGATTCACACTTCCTGAGTTCCCGCAGAATGCCGGCAAAGCCTCGGAAAAAGTGGTCTCTGCCACTCTCTGGCATGAGTCCCTCTCTATTCCGGGCGCAAGGGACTACTACGATAACTTCGTCAAGAACTTCAATAAGCCTACCGAATATCACGGTGCTGAGGCGTATGCGGCTGCTTACGTTATCGCTGATGTCCTTAAAAGGGCAAAGTCCTATAGCAAAGATAACATCAAAAAGGCATTATCTGAAACCGATATGATGACCGTCTTCGGGCCGGTCAAGTTCACCTCCTACGGCAAAAAGATCAATCAGAACAAGCTTGAGACCTATGTTGTGCAGTGGATAGACGGAAAGCTTGAGATGATCTGGCCGAAAGACCTTGCAAAAGTGAAATACGCTTATCCTGTAGATTATATTAAAGAGCGCAAGTAGTTTTTTCTCATTAGATATTTCCTTCACCCCTCCCCCTTATAGGGGGAGGGGAAACACTTAAATACAGCTATATGGACCTTTTTCTGCAGACATTAGTCTCCGGATTTCTCAAAGGAGGCCTTTACGCGCTTATCGGCACAGGCATGACGCTCATCATGGGTGTCATGGGAATAATCAACCTTGCACACGGCCAGCTGATGATGGTGGCCATGTATGTAACTTTCGTCTGTTTTACAGCTCTTGGAATCGACCCGTACCTCTCTCTTTTTATCAGCATGCCTCTGCTATTTCTGCTTGGTATGTTCCTGCAGAAATACCTACTTAACCCGCTTCTCCGTACAGAGACGATACTTCCTGAGAATCAGGTCCTTATGACTGTTGGTATAGGCATGGTGCTTACTGAGGCAATGCGATTCATCTTTACTTCAGATTACAAATCCGTTAAAACATCCTATTCAAACGCAACAATGTTCTGGGGCGAAATATCCTTCAGCGTTCCGCTTATGATAGATCTCGTATTTGTATGCTTTCTTACATTAGGCCTCTTCTGGTTCCTGAACAAGACAGATACCGGAAA
>CAYPIT010000149.1:0-5135 GCA_964410825.1 uncultured Nitrospiraceae bacterium | reverse complement strand
CTTTTGAAGCCTGAGTATAAAGACCTCTCACCGGAAGATATTATAAAAGGCAAAGAACTGCTTGAGAAAAAGGAGATAGAAAAACAGGATACTGAAACAGGAGAAGAGACAAAAAAAGCCGAAAAAGTCGAAACAGACAGAAAAATAAAATCACTTTTCGACAGATACCGTACTGTTGGACCGTACCAGTCTATTTCTGTTTTGTTAAGGCCTTTTGGCTATGATTTTTTTTCAAAGGATGATGGAAGGGCATTAATCCTGCGTAAAGACATGCCTGTATCCCCGGACTACATTATGGGGCCGGGTGATGAAGTAAAGATAATGCTATGGGGAAGGGTCAATGCCCAGTATGATCTGGTAGTAGATAAGGACGGAAATATTACTGTGCCGCAGATCGGACCCCTCCAGGTTCATGGAATGCGTTTTGATGAGATGAAGAATGTCCTTAATGATCAGGCGAACCAGATTGTTGGAGCCAAAATCAATGTGACGCTCGGGGCGCTTAAGAGTATCCAGGTATTTGTGCTGGGTGATGTAAAAAATCCCGGTAGTTATGCGCTTGATTCGTTTTCTACTATAACAGGTGCACTTCTGGCTGCAGGTGGGCCTACGAACATAGGTTCACTGCGTAACATCCGGTTAAAGAGAAATGGCAAGCCTGATATGATAATGGACTTTTATCATTTTCTCCTGAAAGGAGACAAGTCTCAGGACAAGATTCTGCAGTCCGGAGATGTTGTGTTCATCCCAACATCAGGGCCATTAGCCGGAATTGCCGGAAATGTAAAAAGGCCTGCTATATATGAATTGAAAGAGGAGAAGGACCTTCTGAGTTTATTTGATATGGCAGGGGGAGTCATACCGAGCGCCTATACACAGCAGATACAGGTCGAGAGGATACAGAAAAATGAGAGGCAGATAGTAATTGATATTGATGATAAACATCTCGACAAATCAAAGGATGTTATGCTTCAGGATGGTGACCTTGTAAAAGTATTTTCGATAGTTGATAAAGATGTGAATGTTGTATTTCTTAATGGTAATGTGAAGCGTCCCGGAAAGTATGAGTACAAACAGGGAATGAAAGTGAACGATATTATCAAAGATACAACAGACCTGTTGCAGGAGACTTATTTTGGATATGCTTTGATAAAGAGACGAAATTTACCTGACTTGCAGGAGGAGCTTATACCTTTTGATCTTGGCGGTCTTTTATTGGATGGCGACAGTGCAAACAACATAAGTCTGGAGCCTCAGGATTCGATATATATTTTTTCAAAATGGATGTTTCAGGACAAACCTGGTATAGAAATTTCAGGAGAGGTGAGGAAACCTGGCACTTTTGACCTTATCCAAAACTACAGAGTGAGAGACGCCATTCATGAGGCCGGAGATCTTACCAAAGATGCACGTCTTGAAAAAGGTGAAATATTAAGAGTGAATGAAGAAGGAGATTTCTCACAGTTATATTTTAGCGTGGCCCTTGCCATGGCAGAAGACCCAGACGAAAATATACTGCTTCAGGACAGAGACAGGGTGATAATCCATTCTTTATGGGAAGGAAAGACTAAAAAGACAGTGTTTATAAGCGGAGATGTGACCAATCCGGGTGAATACCCCCTGACAGACGAGATGCATGTAAGTGATTTAATCTTTGCCGCTGGCAATCTCCTTGAGTCAGCTTATCTCGAAAATGCTGAGGTTTTTTCGTACTCAATAGTGAATGGAAAAAGTGTGAAAGAGGATTACAAAACTATTAACCTGCGGTTATCCATTCAAAAAGACCCTGAACATGATGTAATGTTAAATCCGTATGACAGAGTATTTGTCAAACGCATACCTCAATGGCATAAACAGATGTTCACAAATATTTCCGGAGAGGTGAACTTTCCGGGTCAATTCATTATAAAAAAGGGTGAAAGACTATCATCAGTCCTTGAGCGTGCCGGGGGTTATACTGACAAGGCATATCTCAGGGGAGCTGTTTTTACAAGGAACAGGGTAAGACAATTACAGCAAAAAAGTAATGTTGAGATGATAGAGAAACTGGAACGTGAGTTGCTGGCAGGCGGTTCGATAGCTGTATCCAAAGCTTTATCAAAGGAAGAAGTAGAAGCAAAGAAAGTTGAAATAGAGCAAAAACAGATGTTTATTGAATCGCTGAAAAAAGTATCAGCTACCGGCAGAATCTCGATCAGACTTGCCCACCTGAGATTATTAAAGGGAAGTGACTATGATCTACTGCTCGAAAATGGTGACTCTCTTTATATTCCTACAAAACCGGGGGAAGTGAGTGTTTCTGGTTCAGTAATGTCACCGGGAAGTTTTATTTACTCTGACAGATTTGATTATAAAGATTACATCGCTATGGCAGGGGAGTATACCCATTTTGCGGATGAGAAAAACATATATGTCCTTAAGGTAGACGGCAGCGCGCAAAAGCTTAATAAGGGTGTTATAAGCTGGAGTAATTCGAGATCCAGATGGGAACTGGCCGGTTTTGAAGATGACATCAGAGAGATAGAGCCCGGTGATGCGATCATTGTCCCGGAAAAGCTCGAGCGGATCGCCTGGATGAGAGAGATAAAAGACCTGTCACAAATCCTCTATCAGATAGCGGTCACTGCGGGGGTTTTGATAGTAGCATTCTAGTAACAGCGAGACTCGCGAGAAATGCGGGACAAGCGGGAAAGATTTTAAAAAAGTAAAGGCAAGACTGGCGGGACAGGCGCTAAATGCTGGAAAAGCGGGGAAGGCTAAGGGCAAGAGAAACATAACATGGAGGGGGCATGGATAGAAATTTTGAAAGTCTGGATGTGTGGAAAGAAGGATGTGGCATTGCAATAGAAATCTATGGAATAACAAATAAAGGTGAATTTGCCAAAGATTATGGACTGCGAGATCAAATAAGAAGATGTTCTGTATCAATTCCAAGTAACATTGCTGAAGGTAAAGAAAGGGAGTCAGTAAGGGAACTAACAAGATACTTATATATTGCCAAGGGATCTGCTGCAGAGCTCAAAACTCAATTGTTCATCTCATATAAAGTAGGATATTTGAGTGACCAGAAATACATATATTTATCAGAGAAGATATCAAGAATATCTGGCATGCTTGGAAGTTTTATAAGAGCTATTAAGCGGAGTAAAAGCGAGACATGCAAGAAAGGCGAGAAATGCGAGAAGGGTGAATGAATAGTATATTTGCTTTTCTCGCCTTCTTAATCTTTCTCGCCTTACATCTTTTCCCGCCTTTCTCGCTTTCTTTTGCGGGCGATGAACCCTTCATTCATCCAACCAACTGGGGCGGGACCGGTCTCATGGAGATCCCATCTGCGCGCGTGATGCGGGAGAACAGTTACCGCATCGGTTTTAGTCAGATTGAACCTTACCGGTATTACTATGGTGCGATCAGTCCCCTGAAGGGACTTGAAGTAGACGGAAAAATTACAGAAATGATGGGTGCTCCGTCTGGGCTGGTTGGTCAGGAAGATGACAGGGACAAGTCGATTGATTTCAAATATCAGTTTTCTTCGGAGAGAAAATACATGCCTGCACTTGCACTGGGCATTATGGACCCTCATGGAACCAGAAAGTTCCCCTCGCAGTATCTTGTAGCAAGCAAACAGATATATCCCTTTGATTTTACGATCGGGTTCGGGAACGGACGGTTTGGCAAGAAGCCTCTTATTTCAAGCCCCAAAAGCATAAGGGTCGAAATGTTTACTGACACAGGTGACTGGCTGAATGATTCACAATTTTTCAGTGGCATTCAGTTCTCACCATCTGAAAAATTTGCATTCATGATCGAATACAGTCCGATTCAATATCACAAACAGACGAGCGATACTGCGCAAAGTGTACATTTCAGAGAACCTGTACCATCAAAATATAATTTCGGCATCAGATACAAACCAACAAAATGGTCTGAGATTGGAGTGAGCTATCAGCGGGGAGATGAAATCGGCTTTCATCTATCAACCGTATTTGACATCGGCAATCCACTCATCCCTCTCTATGACCCTCCCTACAGGGAACGCCCGGCTGTAATCGAAAATCCTTTATCTGAAAGGCTGGCAACCGGGTTAATATATGCGGGCTTTAGCGACATAGTGGTTATTAATTCAGCTGACGAGCTATGGATATGGGTACAGAATGATAAATATTTTTTCAGTATAAGTGCGATAGGCGAGGTACTGAACGTATCTATCGGGATGTTACCGGAGGATATTAAACGTATTCATATAATTCTGAAAGAAAATGGCGTTCCCCAAATCGGGATCAGCACATTGCGGGCGGATGTGGAAGATTTTCATAATGGCAAATTAAAGGCGAATGAGCTGCTCTATCTTTCAGATATTAATACTGATATATCGATGGAACGTGTCGGTGAAGGCAGGCATAAGAAAAAATTCAATTATGGCGTTAGACCTTCATTTGAAACATTCCTGAATGACCCGGCAGGATTTTTTAAATACAGACTCGGTGTTTCAGGCTGGATGAGTTATCACCCATGGGCAGGGGCATCTTTTGTCGCAGGCATTGAAGGGTATCCGTTCAACAATGTGACGACGACAAATAATCCCCTTTCAATACCTGTCAGGAGCGATATTGTTGACTATAAAGATGAAAAATTTGTACTTGGAAGATTGATGTTGGATCAGATCAATCGTTTAACGTCTGATGTATTCGGCAGGATCGCAGGTGGCCTGCTGGAAGCGCAATATGCAGGCATTGATGGAGAAATAGCTGCTCCGCTCTATAACGGCAGGCTGCTCTTGGGATTGAGCGGAAGCGCTGTAAAGAAGAGGGATTCTGAAAACCCCCTGAAATTAAAAGATAATCCTGTGAAAGACACATTTACAACAGCATTTCTGAATACAAGGATTAATATACCGGAAATTGAGTCAGCCCTGGATCTAAAGGCAGGGCGATTTCTGGCAGGTGACAATGGTATCAGATTTATGGTGTCAAAATTTATCAGGGGAGTTACCATATCGGCCTGGTACAGTTTTACAGACACCTCTGTTTTTAGCGATGATTTCAACAAGGGGTATCATGACAAGAGTATCAGTGTATCAATTCCATTAAGGCTGTTTGCAGGGACAGATTCAAAAACTGTTTATAATTATTCAC
>CAYPIT010000148.1:0-5143 GCA_964410825.1 uncultured Nitrospiraceae bacterium | reverse complement strand
GAGCAACGCCCTTTTAAGGCGTGGGTCGAAGGTTCGAATCCTTCGCGGCTCACCAGTAACTACAAGGTAAAAGGGAGTAAGGTCTAAGGCAAAGGGGACGACTTGGAGCTTGGCTACAGGAGAAACATAGCCTGGCAGAAAAATCAGAAGGCCATTCAGGCAGTGGCGATGCTGATCGATAAGTTCCCTGGAGACGCTCCCTTCAAGGCAATTGCCGGACAGCTGTTCGCGTCTGTTTCATCTGTCGGGGCAAATATTGCTGAAGGCTACAGTGATTTTGAGGGTAATGAATATCCTCGATACCTGAAAATAGCACTGCGTTCAGCGTACGAAACAGACCATTGGCTTGCTACTACTTCGTTGCTAATGCAAGGATCAAAGAGCAGGCTCGTACAATTGCTGTCAGAAGTTAGTAGCCTAAACAATGAGATTATTAAGATATTGAACAGGACGATCGATAGTATTAAAAAGAAACGCAGAGGCGAGAGGTAATCTGGGAAGTGCCCTGATCCTTTTTCCCTTTACCTTCAACCCTGCGAAGCCTGTCCCTATCGTCTAGCCTGGCCTAGGACATCGGCCTTTCACGCCGGTAACAGGGGTTCAAATCCCCTTGGGGACGCCAGCAAATTCAAGGGGTTACGCATTGTAGCCCCTTTTACTTTTCATGACTGTCAAAGTAAATTCTTTTACGAATCGCTTAAAATGTAGTTGCATTTTTCTTGCTGTTTATCGGAATATCTTCTAAAATATTTTAGCGGTTCTTAACTGCTTATATTTTAAGCAAAATGCCGGCAAAGCAGCAAGAATGTATAATTATAAAAGGAGTTTTAACATGTTTAGATTGCAAGACGTTCTACCAGAAGAAAAGCTTAAAGATTTTTGTAAAAGAAATCATATTATTAAATTATCTCTTTTCGGGTCTGCCCTGCGGGACGAACTGAAGCCGGGCAGTGATATTGATATTCTGGTTGAGTTTGATAAAAAACATATGCCAGGTTTGATGGATCTTGCTGGAATGGAAATAGAACTTGCAGCGATAATTGGCAGAAAAGTTGACTTGCGTACACCTGATGAACTAAGTCGTTATTTCAGAGATAAAGTTTTGTCAAATGCGAAGGTAGAGTATGCGGCCTGAAGATAAAGTGCGTTTACAGCATATCCTTGATGAAGCTAATGAAGCCTGCAACTATGCAAAGGATATGTCATTTAATGAATTTCTTAAAGATGGTAAAACCGCCCGGGCAATTATACGATCAGTAGAAATTATAGGTGAAGCTGCATCAAAAATATCTAATGAACTGCGAAAAGAACATTCGGAAATTCCATGGCAGAAAATAGTAGGGATGCGCAATCGCCTCATTCACGTCTATTTTGATATAGACTATAATACTCTTTGGCAAACAGTAAAAGAGAACCTTCCTCCTCTTGTCAAACAAATAAATGCAATTGTAATAGATTAACTCACAAACTCTTTTATGGTATGGGATCAAGCTAAAATACCGATATACAAAATCCAATTATTATGCATGACATTGAACGTAAATCATGCAGTACAGACAAATCCACCTCGTTATCTCTCGGTTACGCATTGTAGCCCCTTTTACTTTTTCATGACTGTCGTAGTCTCTGCATTTTTGCATACCTGAAACAGTTCAGACACTTCTCCATTTCCAATATGATATAATTAAGAAACTATTACTGAGGAGAATCTGTATGTCGCTTGACCGCATCACCTTTGATCCAAATATAATGGGCGGCAGGGCCTGCATTCGTGGAATGAGGATTACTGTTTCCCAGATAGTTAATTTAGTGGCAAACGGCATGACCGCAAAAGACGTTATACAAGATTACCCCTACCTTGAAGAAGAGGATATACGACAGGCGCTTCGCTATGCCGCGCAGCTTACAGAAGAAGAAGTCCATCCCATGCCTTCCAGATGAAGTTCCTTGCCGATATGGGCATATCTCCAGTTACAGTTGCATGGTTAAATCAGCAGGGTCACGATGCAAAACACCTGTCTGAAGAGAGACTGCACAAGTCATCTGACCGGGAAATATTTGATAAGGCTAAGAAAGAAAAACGGATCATCTTAACCACAGACCTTGATTTTGGTGAGATTGCGGTGTCAGCAGCATCAGCTCAAATCAGTGTAATAATATTTCGTCAGGAAGATCGTACCCCCGCATCAATAAATCAATATCTTGAAAAAGTAATTTATACTGCAAAGACTGAACTCAAAAAAGGCGCAATACTAATTATCCAGGAAGGTCGCTTCCGGATTCGTCATCTTTTAAAAGAATAGATTTTCTCATAACAAATTTATGAAACTCCTTTGCTGAATACCCCGTGGCTTGCCACGAGGAGTCTCACTAGCTACGGCCTTTCACGCCGGTAACAGGGGTTCAAATCCCCTTGGGGACGCTAGCAATTCCAAGGGGTTACGCATTGTAGCCCCTTTCTTTTTCGAGGTGGCTGCCACCTGGAGATTCCATCGTTTAGATTTACCATGAAATATCAGTTGACATTACCGAGATTTCAAGGTAAGCTTTTTCTATGATAGAACGTGAAAAAGAAATCCGCGTGCTTCGCGGTCTGCTGCAGCGCTATCCTGTTGTAGGCATTATAGGTGCGCGTCAAGTAGGCAAGACGACCCTTGCCCGTTCTCTTATTGAGAAGATTCCCGGCGCTGCTTCGTTTTTTGATCTGGAAAATCCGGAAGACATGGCAAAGCTCAATGAGCCAATGCTTGCCCTTAAGGGCCTGAGAGGCATTGTGGTCATAGATGAGATACAGAGGCATCCGGATCTCTTCCCTGTGCTGCGCGTGCTTGCTGACCGGCCAAAGACACCTGCACGTTTCCTTGTCCTCGGCAGTGCTTCGCCTGAACTTCTGCGTCAGGGCTCTGAAACACTTGCGGGTCGGATTTACTACCATGAACTGGGCGGTTTCTCTGTCGAAGAGGTCGGAGCGGAAAACTATATGAGGCTCTGGTTGAGAGGTGGATTCCCACGGTCTTATCTTGCCCGATCACATAATGAAAGTGATGAATGGCGTCGAGGGTTCATTCGTACTTTTTTAGAAAGAGATTTACCTCAGCTGGGTATAACTATTCGTTCAACCACACTCAGAAGGTTTTGGACAATGATTGCACATTATCATGGCCAGATCTGGAACGCATCAGAGTTCGGGCGATCCTTTGGAGTCGCAGATACAACAGTCAGGAACTATCTCGACCTGCTTACTTCTGCAATGGTTCTACGACAATTGCTGCCATGGTATGAAAACATATCCAAGCGACAGGTTAAGTCACCCAAAATATATGTATCGGACAGCGGAATATTGCATGCCCTGCTGGGTTTAAGAACCATGATGGACGTTGAGGGGCATCCGAAGCTGGGCGCGTCGTGGGAAGGTTATGTTCTTGAGCAGGTCATAAGCCGTCTGAAAGTTTCAACAAACGAATGTTTCTTTTGGGCAACACATGGAGGAGCTGAGCTGGATTTGCTGATCATCAGGGGACGGCACCGGTATGGATTCGAAATCAAACGTACCAGCACCCCTGCAATGACACCATCAATTAGAAGCGCCCTGTCAGATCTGAAACTGAAACAGCTGAATTTTATTCATGCTGGAGATGAAACATTTCAGCTCGATAAAAAAGTGAGAGCAGTTGCGATGTCACGTTTATTGGAGGATATCGGCCCCCTTCGATAAATTTGATCCCTGAATGAAAAAAACAGCATGAGAACAATAAAAAGCGGAGTTTTATGTCACTGTCGCAGCAGCTTTTCGGTTGCATGAAGATTAAGCAGCTATATTTCCGGAAATACTTGATAAATTGTAAATTGCAAGCTATACTTTCAATATGCATAGTTACATAAAACGCAAAATTGAGCTGGGCGTAAAGAAAAACCTTAGAAATTTCCCGGTGGTTACCGTTCTGGGCCCCCGACAATGCGGCAAGTCCACTCTCGCGAAACGGATTATTTCACTCAGGAAAAAATCAGTATATCTTGACTTAGAACGTGAATCAGATCTTGGAAAAATTGAAGATCCCGAACTTTTTTTGTCACAACATGAGGATAAACTTATTTGCATTGATGAAATACAGAGAATACCCGATCTCTTTAAGGCATTGAGAGGAATCATTGATCAAAAGAGAAGGAACGGAAGATTTCTGATTCTGGGGTCGGCATCAAGAGATCTGATACGTCAAAAGTATATTTAAGGGATGCAGGTATACTTCATTCACTGCTGAGAATAGACGACAAAAATGATTTGTTCGGGCACCCTGTATTCGGCAGTTCCTGGGAAGGGTTTGCACTGGAAAACATACTGACTGCATATCCCGGATATAGCCCGCACTTTTACCGCACATCATCGGGGGTTGAAGTTGATCTTGTATTAGAAAAAGGCACAAAAAGAATCGCCTTCGAATTTAAGTCATCACAAAGCCCCACAGTATCAAAAGGGTTTTACCAGGCATTGCGGGATTTGTCTATAGAACATGCGTATATTATATCGCCTGTTGATGAGCAGTATCCATTAAGAAAGAATGTCATAGTAGCGCCGCTGCATGCCTTCATTAAATAATCATCTCTTTAAAAGCACATATAAATTAAGATATTCTGCAATGATTAGAAACTATTAGCGATTCCTGCAAAGGAGTTTTATTGCGCGACAGCTGAGAGAGGCATTGCACACAAAGCAATTTACCTCAATGCAGAAATATCCGTTAAGCTTACGTCGTCTGAAATCGGTGTAATCGTGAAACCGTCAGCCCGTTATGTCCTATTTAGTTATACAAATAAAAAACCATTGCGGACAATATTTGTGTGGACATACAACAGACTCGAGGTGAACAATTGCTGAACGTTTCCTGTAAATAATTTTTTCTCTTCTCAAGAATATCAACGTTCAAAATGCCTACAAATGATCCCCGGTCACCTTCTCAGATTTTTATAACTGTTCTGCAAAGAGTTTAACATTGGTGCAATTACCTCTCATGCAGCTATCGCATCAACCATGCCCCCTGTGACACGACCACATAATGATACAAAAATATTATTAAATAATGCAAGCCCAAAAAGGCAAAAAGGAATTCCTGCCATTCACTTTCTTAAATAACAGATTGTTGCCTAA
>CAYPIT010000147.1:0-5175 GCA_964410825.1 uncultured Nitrospiraceae bacterium | reverse complement strand
GATGACAGTGTTATGCCTCAGACGATTGAGGCCATTGACCATGCAAAGGCTGCAGATGTTCCTATTATAGTAGCAATCAACAAGATCGATAAGCCTGATGCAAATATTTCAAAGGTTAAAACAGAGCTGTCAAATTATGAAGTTGTTCCCGAGGACTGGGGCGGTAAAAATATTTTTGTTGAGGTATCCGCAAAACAAAAGACAGGCATTAAGCAGGTTCTCGAAATGATACTTCTGCAGGCCGAAGTGATGGAGTTGAAAGCTAATTATGAAAAACATGCAAGGGGAACAATTGTTGAAGCCAAACTTGACAGGGGCAGAGGTCCCGTAGGCACAGTTCTGGTTAATGGAGGAACGCTGAACATTGGAGATTCGTTTATTGTCGGAACAATTGCTGGCAAGGTAAGGGCATTGATAGATGATTCAGGCAAGAAGATTAAAACAGCCGGGCCTTCTACGCCAGTTGAAGTTATAGGGTTTCCTGAAGTTCCTCAGGCTGGTGATGTTTTTGTTGTCATGGAGGATGAAAGAAAAGCCAGGCAGATAGCGATGAACAGACTGCATAAGCAGAGAACGGCTGCTATTTCCCGAAAGAAGAAATTGACGCTCGATGAACTGTATGAAAGAGTTAAAGAGGGGGAAATCCGTGATCTTAACATTGTATTAAAGGCTGATGTTCAGGGGTCAGTTGAAGCAGTAAGGGACGCATTTTCCGGGATTACTCATTCCGAGGTGCAGGTGAATGTAATTCATACCGGTGTAGGTGGGATTAACGAATCTGATGTCATGCTTGCTACAGCATCAAACGCTATTATTATAGGATTTAACATAAGGCCTGATGCAAAAGCTTCAGTACTTATAGAGAAGGAAGGGGTTGATGTCAGACTTTACAATGTTATCTATGAGGCGATTGAAGATGTTAAAAAGGCACTGGAGGGCCTGCTTGAACCGACTATTACTGAGAAAGTGGTAGGGAGAGCCGAGGTAAGGGATCTGTTTTACATATCAAGACTGGGAACGATTGCAGGCTGTTATGTGATTGACGGGAAAATTTCGAGGACTGATGCAGGCATAAGAGTGATAAGGGAAAATATAGTTATCTATGAAAGTAAAATTTCATCCTTGAAGAGATTCAAAGAAGATACCAAAGAAGTGCAGTCAGGATTTGAGTGCGGTATAATGATAGAAAATTTTAATGACCTCAAAGTGGGTGATGTGCTTGAAAGCTATGTCAAGGAAGAAGTAGCCGCTAAATTGGAATAGTATCTCAGAATTATATAAATTGGTTAATACCCAAACCCTCACTTTAACTATATCAAAAACCGCGGACACCTGATTTCGGGTTTTGAATTTCATATTATTGATTATCTAATATGATTGTCGGACTTTTAACTTTAGATTTACATATACCTGAAGCAAATTCATTAAAGTCAAAGAGATTAATTGTTAAAAGTCTGATTGACAGGATAAAGAATAAGTTCAATGTTTCGGTTGCTGAAGTTGATGCACATAACCTCTGGCAGAGATGCATAATCGGGATAGCGTTTGTGTCGAACGAGACTGTTATGATAAACAGGGTCTTTGAAAAAATAAGAACCCAGGTATTGAGTACTCATTCAGTCGAGTTAATAGACTCGACAATGGAAATGCTGTAAAAAATGAAAAATCAAAGACCAAAGGTAAAAATTTCGGAAAGAAAAATATATTTTACTTCCTTAATTTTTAATCTTTAACTTTTAATTTATTGAATTATGCATCCATATAAAAGATCTGCAAGAGTAGGAGACCTTATCAGAGAAGAAATCGCTGATATACTTATGAACAGGATAAAGCATAAAACCCTTGGGTTTATTACGGTTACAGCGGCTAAAGTAAGCGACGACCTTCGGCATGCTACAATATATCTCAGTGTGCTGAATGAAAAGGAAAACAAAAAAACATTAAAAAAAATCTCTTCTTCAGCTTCATTCATCAGGAGTGAACTTGGAAAAAGATTGAAGATGAAATATATTCCTTCACTTCATTTTATGATCGATGAATCTATAGAGTATGGCAGAAAGATTGATGAAATATTTGATAACATCAAATCGGAAAGGAGTTCCCTTGACAATGATGAAGATTTCTTCTAAGCTTCTCAACCTTATCAAAAAAAACAAATCATTTCTTATTGTCGGCCATATTAATCCTGAAGGTGATTCGATAGGTTCGTCTCTGGCGCTCGCGCTCGGATTGATGAAGATGGGCAAAAAAGATGTAAAGGTTATCAGCAAAGATCCGATTCCTAAAATATTGAAATTCCTTCCTGGCTCGAAGATGATTAAACAGAATCCACCTCGTAAGGAATTTGATGTTCTCATTATAGTGGATTGCAATACAATGGCAAGGACGGGGTTTGAAAATCTGCGGGCAAAAAAGACCGCAATTATTGATCATCATCTAAAGCCTGCAAACGCAGCAGGGTCTGAATTTTATCAATCACTGTCTGCGAGCGCTATTAATCCTGAGGCCGCGGCTGCCGGAATTCTTGTTTACAAGACATTAGTTGGTCTTAATATACCCGTGGACAAAAAAATAGCCACAAATCTGTACACTGCTTTACTGGTAGACACGGGGGGATTCAGGTATTCCAATGTTAAATCAGAGTCATTAAAAATTGCCTCAGATCTTGTAGAGGCTGGAGCAAAACCATGGGATGTGACAAAGGAAATATATGAGAGCATTCCTGTTAAGTCAATGAAGTTGATGGCTCTTACACTGTCAACTCTTAAGATGAAACATAAAATAGCCTGGATTACCACAACAAAGGAAACTTTTAGAAAGACGGGTACTACAGCTGAGGATTGTGAGGACTTTGTAGAAATCCCGAGAAAAGTGAAGGATATTGAAGCAGCCGTTTTCTTCAGGCAGGATGGTGCAAAATCATTCAAACTCAGTCTTCGCTCAAAAGGGGAAGTTGATGTTGAGAAAATAGCAAAAAGCTTTGGCGGGGGCGGCCATGCTGCAGCGGCAGGATGCAAAATTAATGGAAGCCTTCGGGAGGTTCAGGGAAAAGTCTTTAAGGCTCTCAAAAAAGCTATTGCTGAAAATAATAAAAGCAAATAAACAGGGACACATCCCATATTTTTTATAATTAATAAATATGGGATGTGTCCCTGTATTCCCATATGGATTTGATCGTCTCCGTTAATAAACCAAAAGACATTTCCTCCCACTATGCAGTAAGAAAAGTAAAAAAAATTCTGCAAGCGAAAAAAGCCGGACATACAGGCACACTGGATCCCATGGCAACAGGACTTCTAATTATCTGCACTAACAGAGCTACGCGTCTTGCGGATTATTTTTCGTCGCTTGATAAAGAATACAGGGGAATAATGAAGCTGGGTGAAGCAACCGATACCCAGGATGCTTACGGCAGAGTAATTGCAAAGGAAGATGCCATTAACATTGAGAGCGACAGAATCAAGAGTGTAGTTAATTCGTTTAAAGGCAGAATTCTTCAGAAGCCCCCGATGTTTTCCGCATTAAAACACCGGGGTAAGCCACTGTATAAACTGGCTCGCAAAGGGATAGAAATTGAGCGTAAACCAAGAGGGGTGAATATATATCAAATAGAACTGCTTGATATTAATATTCCGAACGTTGAATTTAGAGCTGTGTGTTCCAGGGGAACATATGTAAGGACATTATGTGATGACATAGGGAAAAAACTTGGAGTAGGTGCGCATCTTCTTGAGCTTGAGAGGGTAGCGGTAGGAAAATTTTGTTTAAGCGACAGTGTGACGATTGAAGAACTTAAATCAATCAATATGGAACAACCTGCAGGTAAAGGGATTTATACAAAAGATAATGCTTTATCGTGGATGCCTGAGTTAAAGATTGAAATGTCACTGATGAGGAGTGTCAAAAATGGAACACCCATCGAAGTTAGCAGGTTAAGCGGCATTTCTGATGAAATGAAATCTGCAAGGGGCATAAGAATAAAATCACCCGATGATGAATTGCTTGCGGTTGCCAGTTACCAGGCTGATAAAGATATAATCAAGATGGATGTCGTATTTGCTTGAAGACGGGGTGCATTTGAGCAGGGCAGGATATGCTGTGTGTGCAACAGTAATTTGTAATGCAATCAGGATGTGTTAACTCCTTGGAATTAATGAATAAAATATTTTACTTTGGGCTTAAAGATTTATAACTGGTAAGCCGATAAGATCTGTATGAGAGATTCCTTAGCAGACAAAAGAAAAGATGCACGATCATCATTTGCCTATCCAATAGAAATCAAGATATTGTCTCAATATAGTGATTCCCCTACTATTAATGGCTACATGGAAAATGTTTCTGTAAGTGGAATAGGTATATTGTTTGAAGATAAATATGGGAGGGTAAGCAAAGAAGGATTAAATGAATCAAAAGTCAAAGTAACGATCGTTATGCCTCATGGAGAAAAAGTTGTGGTAGTCTGCAATACCCGCTGGGTCAGGAAAGATGCTCCACAACCTTTTTTTTTCCAGTTGGGCATACAGTTTGATAATATCGAGGACTGGCAGTTAGAGGCTATAAAAAAATTAATAAATATTAAAAATAAAGACCAGAATATGATGTGGAACCTCTGGGAGCAGTACGAAAAACATTTATAGGAAACGATATGGAAGAAATGAGAAATAAACTGTGGGCTATTGGAGGAGGCAAGGGAGGTGTTGGCAAGAGCATCGTATCTCTCATGCTGGGTGCATCACTGGCTCGAAAAGGCAAAAAAGTTATACTTGTCGACTCAGATCTTGGTGGAAGTAACCTGCATACACTTGCCGGGATTAGATATCCTCTTTACACACTCGCAGATTTTATCGGCAGACGAGTGGAAAGTATCGAGGATGTATTAATTAATACTCCGGTAGAGAACCTGAAACTGATATGCGGAGCGGACGATATATTGGGAATTGCAAATCCAAAAAGCACGCAGAAAACCAGGCTTTTTAATCACCTGAAAAAGCTTGATGCAGATTATATATTGCTTGATCTTGGAGCCGGGACTTCTTTCACAACAGTAGATTTCTTTCTTTTCGCACCGAATAAAATCGTTGTCTTTACTCCTCAGATAACTTCAATACAGAATGCTTACGGATTTATCAAGGCCAGTCTCTACAGAGCACTAACTAATGAATTCAGAACTTCATC
>CAYPIT010000146.1:0-5191 GCA_964410825.1 uncultured Nitrospiraceae bacterium | reverse complement strand
ACGTCAATTTTCGGTAAAAAAAACTGTCACAGTTATTGTTGGTGTTATCCTGATATTGCTCTTCGGTCTGATCGGTCTTTTTCAGATGCCTTATCAGCTGAGTCCTGATGTAACCGTACCTGAAATAGAGGTCAGGACGATTTGGCCGGGTGCAACCCCATATGAAATTGAGCGTGATATTATAGAGGAACAGGAAAGAGCGCTTAAAGGCATACCGGGGCTTACTGAACTGGAAAGTTCCTCATATAACAATCAGGGCTCTGTAACACTCCGGTTCAAAATTGGAACAGATGTTGATGAAGCCCTGCTCAGGGTATCGAATAAACTTAATGAAGTCCCTTCCTATCCGGAGAACGTTGAAAAGCCTGTTATAAATGCTACAGGTGCTGCAACTTCACCCGTGATCTGGATAATCATGAAATCAGACGAGGACAATCCCAACCATATAAGTACATACAAAACTTTTTTTGAGAATGAAGTGAGACAATATCTTGAGCGTGTGGAAGGTGTTGCTGATCTATTTATCGGAGGAGGCAGGGAACGCCAGATGCATGTAATAGTGGATCCCGGCAAGCTGTCTTCGCATGGTCTTACTATAGGTGCCTTTATTAATGTGTTAAGGACAGAAAATATAGATGTTTCTGCCGGGACAATGGGAGTCGGCAGAAGAAATTACAGGATAAGGACGGTTGCACAGTTCAGGTCCCTGGAGGATATAGAGAATATTATCATCAAGTCGGACGGTCAGAGACGTGTTAAATTGTCGGACGTTGCCAGAGTAGAGTTCGGGTTTGAAAAAAAGACGGTAGCGATGATTCACAATTCTAAAGATGGTATAGCGATAGGAGTAAAGCCCGAGCCCGGCACCAATATTCTTGACATGACCAAAAGAGCTCAAGCGGCAGTAGACTGGCTCAACAAAGAAAAAATGAAGCCCAACCAGATATACCTTGACTGGGTCTATGACCAAAGGCCATACATTCAGGGTGCAATCGACCTTGTAAAAAGAAACATCATGATAGGGGGTATTTTTGCTATTATCGTTCTTCTGGTTTACCTCAGGAGTTTATCTTCCACCATAGTAGTTGCAACAGCTATCCCGATCAGTGTTATAGGCACATTCATCATCATGCATGCATTTGGAAGAAATCTTAATGTTATAAGTCTTGCGGGTATCGCCTTTGCAGTAGGCATGCTCGTGGACAATGCGATCGTAGTTCTTGAAAATATAGACCGTCACCGGCAAATGGGTAAGAGCCCTTTTCAGGCCGCGTATGACGGGGCTCATGAGGTCTGGGGAGCGGTGTTAGCGTCTACTCTTACAACGGTAGCTGTCTTTCTGCCGGTGGTGTTCGTACAGGAAGAAGCCGGACAGCTTTTCAGGGACATCGCTATAGCTGTTAGCTGTGCAGTAATTCTAAGCCTTTTTGTTTCAGTATCTGTTATACCGATGCTTTCGGAAAAATTGTTCAGTACCATCGGCAGGAAGAAAAAAACTGATCATGAAGATGCACTATCCTCACTCGGAAGCAAACTTATGAATATAATTATGACACTCGTACAACGTGCAGTAAACAGTACCATATCAAGGCTCGTAACGATATCGATGCTTACAACTGTTTCGATTATATCCGCCCTGATATTGATACCTAAAATGGAATATCTTCCGCAGGGCAACAGGAATCTTGTGATTAGCCTGCTGATACCTCCACCGGGACTTTCCTATCAGGAAAAGAAAAACATTGGAGACCAGTTTTTTGATGCTACAAGAGATCTCATCGGAAAAGATAGCGATGGGTTACCGGGTATTGAGAATATGTTCTATGTTGGTGCTGACAGGATTGATATAGCCGGTGCCATCAGCATGCATATGCACAGAGCCGGTGAGCTGGTTCCGCTTTTTATGAGAAATATTAATTCTATACCGGGAATGTTCGGTGTCAGCATGCAGGCAGGAATTTTTCAGAACAGACTTGGCAGGGGGAGAACCGTGGAGGTCGATGTGGTTGGTGATGACATGAACCAGCTTGTTGCTACAGCAGGAACCATGTTTGGCATTATAAAAAAGGAAATGCCCGAAGCTCAAATCAGGCCCAGACCTTCGCTGGAGTTACTCTATCCTGAAGTAAGGCTCATACCTGACAGAGAGCATCTGAGCGCGTCCGGAATGAGTGCAGGAGAGTTTGGTGTGGCGCTTGATGTGCTTATGGACGGCAGAAAGATCGGGGAGTTTAAAGAAGAAGGAAAGAAAAAAATAGACCTGATTCTGAAGGCTGCTGAATCAGATATCAGGACACCGGAAGACCTGTACAATTCAGCATTGGCCACGCCGGGAGGTAAAATAGTTCCGGTTTCATCATTCGCTTCGCTGGAAAGAACTACCGGCATAAGCGAAATCCGGCATCTTGAGAGAAAGAGGACATTCACCCTCCAGGTTACACCTCCGTTTAGCATTGTCCTTGAGGAAGCGATGGACATTATAAACAACAAAGTAATACCTGCTGTCAGTTCAATGGGCATGATTAAGAAAGGAATCGATGTATCGATGAGCGGAGTTGCTGATAAACTCAAGGAAACCCGGCAGGTGCTTCAATGGAATTTTGTGCTTGCGGCGGTAATCGCCTATCTGCTAATGGCCGCACTTTTCGGAAACTTTGTTTATCCGCTTATTATTATGTTTACAGTACCTCTTGCAGCAGCAGGAGGATTTATGGGTTTACGGCTTGTAGATTTACTTATTGCCCCGTCACCTCTCGATATTCTTACTATGCTTGGATTCATCATACTGATAGGAATAGTTGTGAACAATGCGATACTTATTGTCCATCAGGCACTCAATAACATTAGATACCATGAGATGGATTACAAGGAAGCGGTTATTGAATCAACAAGATCCAGACTTAGACCTATTTATATGAGCGCTACCACAAGCATATTCGGCATGCTGCCACTTGTCTTGTTCCCCGGGCCAGGCTCTGAACTTTACAGGGGACTTGGCAGTGTTATTCTCGGCGGGCTGGCGCTTTCAACAATATTTACGGTCTTCGTTATTCCTTCGCTTTTGATGTTTTTTATCAGAATGGAAAAATCACACAAAGTAAAGGAACAGAATTAATCCATATTATTAACCTGCCTGCTTTGATTCAAGATATTCATGAATCAGAATCGCTGAAGGTCGGAGTTTTAACGATAAATCATATATATCAATAAGAGATGGAGTAGTCAGTATTGGTGATTGCCAGTTTAAGTCAATAAAAAAGGCAGAGCCATTACTGGCCCTGCCTGAGGCACGTCCCCCACAGTCCTGTATAGAAGAATTATTTAATATTGTATTCCTTTAATTCCGTGTATTTTCCTGACTGCTTCTGCTCCTTGATTATTTGTTTAACATCCGGGGAGTACCAATAGTAGTTTGTCTCGGTCTGCCAAGCCTTCCCTTTAGGTGCATTAATCGGTTCCACAAGAGATTTAATTTTGAATGCCCAGAATTTACCGGCTGTAACTGTAAGTTCCTCATAGCTTTCTACTGTATATGTAGCAAGCTTTTTAAAAATTTTCCCCTTCGTTTTTTCATACGTGTAGTCCCATGTATAGCCTACTTTTAAAGGGAACTCAATAATAGGCCCAGGGTCCCCCTGGTGGTGTTTCTTTTTCACATTACTAAGTTCCCAATCTCTGATTAATTCCGTTCCTTCTTGGCTGTAAATATTTTTCTTCTTGCTAAAGACGTACTGATTATTTTCTTCTTTTATAAATTCTATTTTTTTTAGTTTTCCCTTAAAATTAATAAAAATCCAATAGTCTCCTGCAGAATAAATCGGTCTTTCTGTAGTTTGTTCGCTGGAAAAACCGCTATACGGCATTGTCAATGATAAAAATAGGAATAAAACACAGATTATTATCTTCTCTATTTTTCTCATCAGTTACCTCCTTTAATCGTTTAATATAGGTCAATTTTATGTGATTACTGAGACTGGGTAAAGGTAAAATTCACAAGTCATAATTTTGAGGAGTGATAAGATTTTCCTAAATATAATAGAAACGGATTAACCTGTCAATGAAATAATGATTTACGATAACAATCTTCAATGTTTAATACTATGCTGAATTGTTGATATGACGGATATATCAAAGCGTCATTTTCCGGATGAGTAATCTTGGTTAGCTAAGGAATCGAGTTTTCCTGCCCATTTTCTACCAACTGTCCATACAACAAGCAAAAGCGAAGAAACTGTTAACCATACCGTTGTTAAACTGACGGTGATGGATTCAAATTCTGTCATCGATTCTTCGTTTTGAAGCCAAGACAGACTTTCAAATATAGAAGTATAGCTATTAACGGTTTCCGGTGTATTGGAAAGACATAACCCAAGAAGCAGTAAATTAAGAGAAATCATTCCGCATAACATTTTCAAAGAGATTTTCTGAACAGGTGAAGATATGGTTTTTGGTTTTATCCCCTGCCAGATAAGAAGCATGAAAATTCCGGCAGCAAGTGCATTAATACCTTCATCTTTATATGCCCAGACCCTGCCTGGTAACAGCCATTGAATAAATTCATCAGTTATCCCAACGAGTGAGACGAATAATATTGTAATTATATAAATAGTCCAGTCCCTGATTCTGTGACTTAGCGCTTTGAAAATAAAAAACGAAAGCAGGCCGTATTCAAGAAAATGGACTGCCTCTTCAGGATGTTCTTTTAGCTGCAGAGTAAAATATACGTATAGTACGCCAGATGCTATAAGCCAAAAATACTGGGCAAAGCTATTTACTTTGATCCTGAATATCAGGAAGTACAGGCTTGCAATCAATCCTGAAATAATGAAAAAAAGCACTGTATATGTAAAAAATTCCTTACCAACAGAATCATTAACAATTTTCTGAATGCTTCTGGCTATCGGAATAGTAATAAAAATGCCGATAGCGCATATCAGCGCCCAAAGCCACAGCCTCCAGTTCCATTGGTGAGCATCTTCGGGTGTGTTGATATTAATCCTCCGGGTAAGAATATCTTTATTATACTTTACAAAAGTGAGCGTATACAGCCTGACCGAGTGCGATGCCGCCGTCGTTTGGTGGTACTAGTTGATGTATAAGTGGGGTAAAACCTTTTTCTTTCAATTTGCTGAAAGAATTTTCTAAAAGAATGGAATTTTGGAATACGCCTCCTGACAGTACAACATCTAAT
>CAYPIT010000145.1:0-5216 GCA_964410825.1 uncultured Nitrospiraceae bacterium | reverse complement strand
CTAAACGTTCATGGGTAAAGATTAGCCAGATCAGGACTCTATCTGTCGAAAGGATAGGAAAGAGGATAGGTAGGGCAAGACCTGAAGAGTTAGTGGTGGTAGTAGAAGGGTTAAACGAAATAATCGGAACATAACAAGTCGTTGGAGATTGAACGAGTACCACAGAGGTGCTTTTTAACTCTGATTATTTTGTAGTTATCAATTTAGTTTCAAGCAGGCTCTTACGATACAGTTGTACTCGTCACTCAACTCAGGCGTTGTAAAGGAAGGAAAAGTAGTTGAAGATTATCCTGATTATCCAAAAGGACCATGTGTTCTGATTCTCCAGAGAGATTTGGAAGGTAATCCCATTCATGCTGTATGGGGAATTCCAAAAGGAACATCTTCACCAGCAGTTTTAGTGACAGCATATAAACCTGATCGTTCGCTCTGGTCGGACGATTTTATGGAGAGAAGAAAATGAAGAAAAGACAGCATGTCAAACTTGTTCATGAGGGGAACTATGTGGCTGAGGTTGACATTGAACTTATTGAGACGGGCGAGGGCTGGTCTCCTTATCTTTCTCTTGAGGATGCAGGAAAACTTGATGATGTTAGAGAAGCACTTCGCCGTGAAGATGTTGACTCGGCAAGTAAAGTTGCCAAAGTTTACCGTCTCACCCCCGTGAACTAAAAAGAACATGAGATGAACGAAAACGGTGCTGTGAAATCGAACCTGTGGGAGCTTTTGCTCGTGGGGCACGTCTACACAGACGGCAGGCTTGACCGGACAATCCAGAGGTCTTTTTAATCCGTAATTTCAAAACTTGTATCCTGCATTTCCTATCATGTATCATTTACATTATGCCTTCCCATGACAGGACCCTCGATGAGATAAAAAACAGGCTCGATATTGTCGATCTCATATCCGAGTACGTAAACCTGAAAAAAGCAGGTCAGAACTGGAAGGGACTATGCCCCTTTCATACCGAAAAAACCCCATCTTTCACTGTCAGTCCAGCCAAACAGATATTTCACTGCTTTGGCTGTGGAAGCGGAGGAGATATTTTCACATTTCTTACCCGCTATGAAAGTCTCACCTTTCCTGAAGCGCTGAAAATCCTTGCTACACGTGCTGGTGTTACCATTAAAACGTATCAAAAAGGAGCAGATACGATTGGAGAGAAAGAGACATTACTGGCAATTCACAGGGATGCTCTTGGATTTTTTCAGCAGTATCTCAGAAAAAATGCAAAGGCTGTTGAATATTTTAAAGGGAGAGGGATAAGCAACAAGGCGCAAAATCTTTTTTCACTGGGATCTGCCCCGAGATCATGGAACGCCCTGCTCTCTTTTCTTGAGCGCAAGGGACATAAGTCTGAGACTATAAAAAAAGCGGGGCTTGTCTCAAAGGGTACAAAGGGATACTATGATACTTTTAGAAGCAGGATAATTTTCCCAATTCATGATCTCAAGGGAGATGTTGTGGCATTTGGAGGCAGGTCTATTGACGGTTCTGAACCAAAATATCTGAATTCCCCCGAAACTCTAATTTTCAATAAAAGACAAGTGTTATATGGATTGCACTTTGCAAAAGACTCAGTTAAAAAAGACGGCTACGCACTGCTTATGGAAGGTTACCTTGATGTGATTACCGCCCATATTCATGGATTTACAAATGCATTAGCTCCTCTGGGAACGGCTTTAACACAGGAACATGGAAAATTAATCAGGAGATTTACCGATAATATAATAATTGTTTTTGACAGCGACCCGGCAGGAATAAAGGCCTCAAAAAATGCTGCTAACATTCTTCTGGAATACGGCCTGAATGTCAAGATTCTCTCTATGCCTGAAAATCAGGACCCTGACAGTTTTCTGCTACAAAAAGGAGACAAGGAATTTCAGAAAATTGTGGAGCATCCATTGTCCGTTATTGATTTTATCATGCTGCAAAAAGGGGAAAGACGTTCAAAAATCCGGGAGACACTTGAGACGATATCTAAAGCTCCGGACAAAATACTACAGGGAGAATACATAAAGGCCCTTTCTGACAACCTGGGCGCGAACGAACGCGATGTCAGGGAAGAATTTCAGAGGCTAATCAACCGACCGCAAAGTGGGTATATGAAGCCCTCAACAGGTGCCACCCCAAAGCCAAAGAGGAAGCCATTGGATGAAGAATATATAATTCAGCTGCTCTTTCAGGTACCTGAGAAAGTTAATGAGGTATGCAGCGCTCTTTCGACCAGCGATTTTAAGGACGCTACTACAAGAAACATATTTAATAAATTAAAAGAAGGTGTAATATCATTCAACGAACTTCTTGCGCAATGTGAAGGCGATGAGGTTAATTTTCTCACAGGAATTTCAGCCAGGGATGACTTTGAAAATCCTGAAAAGGTTTTAGAAGATTGCATCAAAAGCCTGATGAAGAAACAACTTGATACCGAAATCAAAGAGGCAAAATCTAAAAAAGACTCCACGCTTTTAACAAAACTGCTTGCGAAGCGTAAGAACCTGATCAAGTCTCAAACATCCTGAAAGGGGGCTGACTACCGCAATGTTAAATATGCAAGTGACTCTATGTGGGATGTCTGCGGGAAAAAATCTATGATCCTGACGGATTCAGCATTGTATCTGCTTTTAAGTTTTTTCAAGTCCCTGGCAAATGTGGCTGGATTACAGGATACATATACTATTTTTTCAGGTATAAATTGAAAAATATTTTCTATCACTCTATTGCTTAATCCCGGCCTCGGTGGATTAACGATCACAATATTAAAATGATCATGAGAAAAAAACCCTTCAGCAGAGTCATTAATAAATTTACAGTTCCTTATACTGTTAATCTCTAAATTTCTCCTTCCATCCTCTATCGCATAAGCATTCTCCTCTACAGCAACAACATCTGCTTCTTCTGCCAGGGGAATCGATAAATTTCCTGCACCTGCATAAAGATCCAGCACTTTTCCCCCCTTCAACGGCTGGAGAGTATCTCTGATTACATCAACAACTGTCTGATTCAGCTCCCAGTTACTCTGAACAAAACTTGCGGGCGACACTGTGTACTTAAAATTTCCAAGATCTATTGTTATATAGGTCTGTCCGAAATTCATCGGGGCACGTTCACCCCGCTTGATCATAACCCCTGATATCCCGCAATTCATAAGGTCTGAAGCAAGCTTTTCAGCGTCTGCCGGTAAAAGAGAATGTCTTCGGGCGATGACCTGCGCGGTCAGGTCGCTTGTTCCTGTTATATGTATTTCCTTAATCCTTACATCCTGAAAAAGATCGATCGAATTATGAATAAACTCGTTTATGCTCCTGCTCATAAGAGGACATCTGTCTATATTAATTATGTCCCTGGTGCCTTTTTTGTGAAATCCGAGACAATCCTTTGAGACTTTGAACTGTGCCCTGAGCCTGTAATGCCATTTATCTTCACCGATAATCGGGCCAGCCAGATTATTGTCTGAATTTGCAAATCTCTTTAAACAATCTTTAAAGATTTCTTCCTTCAGTCTTACCTGCAGATCATATGGTATATGCTGATAATTGCAGCCTCCGCATATACCAAAGTGTTTACATTCTGCTTTAATCCTGTCAACGGATGGCTCCAGAATCTTCAATACTGAAGCCTCGATGTAATCCCGCCTGTCTCTCTCTACATTAACCTCTACCACCTCACCGGGAAGCACAGTACCTTTGATCATCACAACTTTCCCATTGTGCCTGCTTATCGAAAGGCCGCCATAAACAAGTTGATCAATTTTCAGTGTAAGAGTGTTCATGAATTTGATTGTAGAGATTTATGCTAAAGTATAACAAAATCAAAAAATCATACCCTTATTGAGGAGGTTGGCATGAAAAGACTCACCAGGTATTTTTTTGAAGGTCTTATAGTATTAATCCCTCTGGTCGCAACGATCTATGTTATTTATGCGGTTTTTACCAAAATAGACAGTATATTTAAATTCTCTGTACCGGGCATGGGATTTATTGTCACACTATTGACCATTACGGTTGTAGGATTCATCTCATCAAATTTTTTAACGCGAAAACTCGTAGGTCTTGTCGAAAAAATATTTACACGCCTGCCATTTGTAAAAATGATCTACTCATCAGTTAAAGACCTGATCGGCGCGTTCGTTGGTGACAAAAAGAGTTTTGACAAACCTGTGATGGTGACGCTTTCTCCTGTAAATAATATTCAGGCTATTGGTTTTATTACTCAGGAAAGTATGGAAAAGATAGGGTTTGCAGACAAAGTTGCCGTGTATCTTCCGCAGTCGTATAATTTTGCCGGCAATCTCATCGTTGTGCCAAAGGAGCAGGTAACAACCCTGTCTGTTGAAAGCGGGGATATAATGGCCTTCATCGTATCAGGAGGAGTAACTGCCAAGTAATTAAAGAGCCAAAATCAGATGCCCGTCTCTAAAAAAGAATTGACAATAAAAATCAAAGTTGAACCGCGTTCATCGAAATCCGGCATCGTTGGTCCTTACGGTGACGCATTTAAAGTGAAACTCACATCCCCTCCGGTGGAGGGAAAGGCAAATAAAGAACTTATAGAAGTCCTTGCCAAGGCATTTGGGATTGCCAAAAAAGATGTTGAAATTATTTCAGGGCAGTCCTCAAAGAATAAGATTGTAAAACTTCGCAGTCTGCCAGGCAAAGCAGAATCCCTCCTGTCTAAACTGTCTATATCAAAAAATGAATAATGATAACTGGATTTCATATATAAGTTGTTATAGTGATTATTGTGTCCTCTTGTCCACACCGGGAGTGGACACGGGATATTTTATTACAATCTCTGTTATGCCCGTTATGACAAATATCCTGTGAATAATGGTCATCTCCTGATTGTCACCTACAGGCATTTCGGTAATTATTTTGATGCTACTCATGAAGAAAAACTTGCTCTCATTGATATGATAGACAAGGCAAAGGAGTTTTTATCAGAGAATTTCGCACCGGACAGATTTAATATCGGTATCAACACTGGAGAGGCAGCAGGTCAGACAGTAATGCATTTTCATTGTCATGTTATTCCTCGATATAAAGGAGATATTAAAAATCCTCGTGGCGGCGTGAGAGGAGTAATCCCGGAGAAGATGAATTATTAAAACGCTGAAATTAAAGACCCATTCCCCACTCGTCATATTCTCCTTTGTCCCATGTCAACAGCCTGTAAAGGGCTGACCCCTTCTCATTCATATACATAAAATATATCGT
>CAYPIT010000144.1:0-5297 GCA_964410825.1 uncultured Nitrospiraceae bacterium | reverse complement strand
AGAAGTGGCTTTGGATTATAAAACTGTTTGAACTTGAGGTATCGGCCAGGAAGATAGCACAGCAGGTTCAACTGAGCTATCCGACGGTTCTGAAGGCTGTTACTATTATCAGGTTCGCTATAGTAGCCAACGCTCCAGATGCCGAAGATCTTTTTAACGGTGAAATAGAGCTTGATGAAAGCTATTTTGGCGGCAAACGCAAAGGAAAACGAGGCAGAGGGGCGTATAACAAGGTTCCTGTATTCGGAATTCTCGAGAGAAACGGCATGGTTTTGGTAGAAGTGGTTAAGGATGTTACGGCTGAATCCCTTTTGTCGATGACGGTGAAAACAGTAAGAAGAGGATCGATTGTCTATACCGATAAATTCAGAAGTTATAATGCTCTTATGTTTTGTGGATACAGGCACTTGAGAGTTGATCACAAGAAGCGATTCGCTACAGGGAAGGTTTACATTAATGGGCTTGAAGGCTTCTGGGGTTATGCTAAAGAGAGAATTATGAAATTTCATGGCGTCTCTAAAGAAAAGTTTCCTTTGTATTTAAAAGAGATGGAATTTCGATACAATAACAGAAAAAAAGACATATTCCCTTTACTGGTTAAAAACCTATGTAATACTGTGCCAAATCTTTTATAATTGCCATTTATTACTAAATTTTAAGAAACTAATTTAAGTGGAGGGAAAATAATGAAAAAGACAGTAATAGGATTACTCATTGTCTTAATGGCAGCATTCGGAGCGACTCAGGCAGGTGCCTGGAGTCTTGAGTTAACTCCGTCCGGAGTAATTGATGTGATAGGACAAACTTCTTTTGATGTAGATGTTTGGTTTAACCCAGAAGGATCGGCTAGGCTGGACAATTATGCATTTAATTTGTTTTATGATACATCTGAATTATCTTGGAATTCGGGTAACACAAGCTATTCTCCACCGTCTGGGTTGTCACACGAGTTATTGGGTCCCATAAGTGAAACTACATCAGGTTTTATTCAGAATATAAATGCTGCAACTTTTGCAACTGGTCCAACGCTTACAGTTAATACAAACTTGGCAACTATTTCTTTTGATTTAGTTAACCCTGGAGTAGTTGCAGATGCAGTTGATGTGTGGTTTGATACTGCACAAGGACCAGCTGCCTTCACCGTTGATGGTACCGCAACTACAATGAATAACGTTAGTATTAATGGTATTGGTCCTGATGTAGTTGTGACCCCGGAACCAGTAAGCTCAGCTCTATTTTTAGTGGGTGGTGCTACACTTGGATTCAGGCGTTTTAAAAGAAGAAAAAAATAAATAGCACATAAAATTAGACTTTGAAAGGGTAAGTGAGGTTATATCACTTACCCTTTTTTTATGGTCATGTAGAAAGATTAATACATTCCATGATATAATTACCCTCAATTATTCTTAGGGGGACATGGAATGAAGAAAATATTTGTCTTATCTGTAATTATTTTATGTTCAATCATTGTAACTTCTGAAGCTGAGGCGTATAGCCTGGAGATTCTGCCTCGGGGATCTTTGGATGTAACGAATAACCAGTCGACAGTCTACTTTGATATTGTTCTGCATGTTGATCAAGATATCCAGTTAGGTAATTGGGGATTCGACATTATATATGACAGCTCTGAGCTGTCATGGTATTCTACACAGACAAAATCAGGTTTGATGCCATCCCCATTAGTTGCCGGATTATTCGGCTTTCCTTTTGAAAGTGTCTATGGTCTGATTGAGAATTTCAGCGCCGCTTTATCACCGCCTGATGCAGCATACTCAACAATTAACAATGACTTGATTCTGGCAACTATCGTGTTTAATGTCATAGCCGGAGCAGCCGATGGGAACGCAGACGTATGGTTTAATAAATCCATCCACACAAGTTTCAATATAAATGGAATTTCAGTCCCTATGTCAGACATGCCTGTGTTAACGGGATCGTTGGATACAGATGGCGATGGTATTGCCGATGATGGAGATTTGAGCGGTGTTACAGGGGATAATAAATGTACTGCTGGAAATACTACTAATTGTGACGATAACTGCTGCTTGACCCCAAATTCAGGGCAGCAGGACACGGATGGTGACGGGTATGGGAATATGTGCGATGCAGACCTTGACAATAATGGTAATGTCGGAGTGAGTGATTTTAATATTTTCAAATCAGCATGGTTTTCTAATGTCTCAAACTCCAACTGGAATCCTGCTGCTGATTTTGATTCTAACAATAACATAGGAGTGAGTGATTTTAATATTCTGAAAACAAGGTGGTTTACAAATGCTCCGTGGCATTAAAATAAATTCGCAGATTTTGGAATAAGGCCTGTTTTTTCTGCCCTCGTGAAAAGCTCAACAACAGCTCTTTCTCCTTCATCGCCGAGATCAACAGAAAAATGATTTACATAGAGATCTATGTGTTGGTTAATCAGATCATCCGAAAGCTCCTGTGAGTGCTCTTTAATATAATTCATTGGTTCAACGCGGTTACTGAAGGCATAGTCAATGCTACTCTTTAACGCCGTATTGATAGTATTGATCAAACCATCACCAAGGGAACGTTTTGCAATGATCCCTCCAAGCGGAACAGGAAGGCCGGTTTTTACTTCCCACCATTCGCCTAAATCAATCAATCGTTTCAGGCCAAACGTCTGGTACGTAAACCTGCTTTCGTGGATTATTAATCCGGCATCAGCTCTCCCTGATGCAACCGCATTGATGATTTCATTAAAAGGCATAAAGAGCAGTGAAGAGGGTTGGAAATCGAATGATGAACAATATAACTGTAGCAGCAGATATGCCGTAGTCAACTGACCGGGAATAGCGATTTTCCTGTCACGCAACTGTTTCACAGAATAATCGTATTTCGTGATCAAAAGCGGTCCACATCCAGTTCCGAGAGCCCCTCCTGCCCTGAGGAGGCGGTATTTATCCCTGAGATGCCCGTAAGCGTGGTAAGAGACCTTGGATATGTCTAAATCTGAATTCAGTGCTTTCTGATTTAACGTTTCAACGTCGAGAAGGACTTCGTTAAATTTCAAATTACAGGTGTCGATTTTGCCATTAATAATGGCGTAGAAAATAAAAGTATCGTTAGGGCAGGGCGAATAGCCGAGTGACAGGGTTTTCATTACAGGTAGTATAACAGTTAATTTAGCCGATATTATTCACCCGGCAAAGCAGGTTAGTCTTGTCTTTTATTTGCCCTGTTTGTTCCTGTAATCCTCTATCGCTTTATGAAGGGCATCAGCCCCAAGGTTGGAGCAGTGCATTTTTTGCGGTGGAAGACCGTCAAGCGCATCAGCAAGTGAACTTTTTGTAATCTTCATCGCTTCATCAAGAGTCATGCCTTTTGCCATTTCTGTAACCATGCTTGATACCGCTATTGCAGAGGCACAGCCAAAGGTCTTGAATTTCAGATCAGTGATTACATTGTCCCTGACCTTGATGAATATCTTCATAGCATCGCCGCAGACAGGGTTGCCTTCCTCCCCTATACCGTCAGCGTCTTCCATTTCTCCAACATTTCGTGGATTTGTAAAGTGATCCATTACTTTTTCGCTGTACATGACGAGTCCTCCGTTCCTTCCCACCCTTTAGCATAAGGTGAGATTTCTCTCAAACGGGATATAATCTGAGGGAATGTTTCATTAAAATACTTTACGTCTTCAACGGTTGTACCCTCACCAAGGGTAAATACAACAGATCCCTGGGCAAGATGTACAGGAACTCCTATCGAAATCAGGACAGGTGATGATTTTAATGCCTTTGAACTGCAGGCAGAACCGCTGGCAGAGTAAATTCCCTTTATAGCGAGCATTAAAAGCATTGCTTCACCCTCTATATATTCAATAACAAAACTGGCATGGCCCGGCAGCCGTTGTTCGGGATGTCCGGTAAGAAGTACATTATCTATCTTAAGCGAGTTGCTGATTATACTGTCCCGCAGCGGTGTTACATAGTCAATACGTTTTTGCAGATCTCTTTTTGTAATTTCAGCAGCTTTCCCCATGCCCACTATTGCAGGCACATTCTCTGTACCCGCCCTGCGGCCGCCTTCCTGAATACCACCATAAATCAGAGGCACTATCCGTGTGCCCTGCGAGATATAGAGAGCTGCCGTACCCTTTGGACCGTAAAACTGATGGGCCGTAAAGGTAATAATGTCGGCATTTAATGTTTGAACATCGACAGGGATATTGCCGACCGATGCAACAGCATCTGTATGAAAGATAATACCTTTTTCTTTTGCGATCTTTCCGATCTCTGCAATCGACTGAATAGTGCCTATTTCAGGGCTTGCATGGATGATGGATATCAGTATGGTTTTATCGGTTATCGCATTTTTAACACTTTCAGGACTAACAAGGCCGTTGTTGTCGACAGGCAGATATGTGACAGCAAATCCCTCTTTTTCAAGAAATCGTGCTGAGTTCAAAATAGAGTGATGCTCTACTTTTGAAACAATAATATGCATTCCCTTATTTCGCAAGGCAAAGGCAATTCCTTTAAGTGCAAAGTTATTTGATTCAGCGCCACTGGAAGTGAAGATTATCTCCTGTGGTTTTGCATTGATAAGTTCTGCTGTACTTGCCCTTGCACTTTCGATTGCTTCTCTTGCCTTTATCCCCGGTTCGTAAAGGCTGAGCGGGTTAGCAAAGTTGTCTTTGAAATAGGGCATCATCGCATCCAGTACCTCCGGATGGAGTGGATTGGCAGCCACATGATCCATATATATTTTCTTCATTATGACTCCTTTAATTTCTTGATGAAAAACTTATAATGGTCATCATCTTCATATATGCCCAGGAATTCATTTCCTGTCTTGGTGCACCAGCCGGGAATATCCTCAAGCGCGCCATCGTAGTCAGTCAGGATCGCAAGAACCTGTCCGGGTTTGATCTCCTTAATCTGCTCTTCGATTGTGAGTAGATGCATTGGGCACATCATATAAATGATGTCTGTAGTTGCAGCCGCCGCTATTGGTTCATCAAGGAATCTGATCTGATTATTCTCCAACTGTTGAGCCTCCGCAATTGACACGGTTTACCTCACTAATCTTGCTTCTTCCAATAATAAATCATTCAGGTAAGTTGTGTTTAGAAATTGCTCTATTTTTTCACCTAACGATTTCCATAATAATCTTGAAACACAGCTCTCTATGTGCTTACATCCTTTGGTGGATGGATGAAGGCATTGCGCAATAGCAACAGGACCTTCAAGTGAGTTCAAAATCATCCCTACACTAATTTCTGAAGGTTTCTTGCTGATAATATATCCGCCACCCGGCCCTTTACGACTGTT
>CAYPIT010000143.1:0-5360 GCA_964410825.1 uncultured Nitrospiraceae bacterium | reverse complement strand
TTACATCCTTTCCCGCCTTTCCCGCATTACATCCTTTCCCGCCTTTCCCGCATTAATCCTTTCCCGCCGTTCTTGCCCCTTCAATCAATATTAAAATAAATACAACTGTAAATCCGAACAGCAGCCCGAACACGTCAACAACCCGGTAATAAACAAGAAATATTATAGCAACAAAAAGTGTTAATAGACGCGTCAAGCTCAGGAAAACCAGTTTCACCGATGCTTTATCAGAACCGACCAGCCCCTGAACATTTCTCGAAAGTTGCCTTAAATTGAAAATCCCAAATAACCAGCCGAGCAAAATGCCCAGGGGCATCTTCCCTGGATCAAAATAAAAAGCAGATGCAATTGTAGCAGGCAATACAATGAAAACGCTCTTTTTAAATACACCTTTTAATAATTCCATTAATTCATTTCAGGGCACGGGCACAGCGCCCCTACTTTGCGCTTCAGTGCCTCTATTCCCCATCTTCTCTCTGCCCTGCCTTTTTGGCTATCCTGAACAGTTGTAAGAAACCGGCTACAATACCGGCAATCGTAAATATAATCGTAAACCACGGCAATGTATCCAGGTGCCTGTCCAGTAACCAGTAACCGGTCGCAAAGCCCACAAAGGTGCTTACAACCATGTTTATCCCAACTGTACTTGCAAGACCTATAAACCGGAAGAAGTCGCTTTTTTTCTTTATTCCATTTGCAGACTTCTTTTTTTGCATGGGAAATTATATCAGATCGGTCACTAAAAAAAGTGCAGTCTTTGTCCCTCTGCACCTGTGCCTCTTTGTCCCTTTGTTCATATTTTCTGTTATAATTTTTGATGATTGAAGCTATTATTCTCGGTATCCTGCAGGGCCTTACCGAATTTCTACCTGTAAGCAGTTCAGCACACCTTATCCTGACACCATGGTTTTTCAAGTGGCATGGAATTGTTGATACACTCCGTTTTGATGTGGCCCTGCATTTCGGTACCCTGCTTGCCCTTCTGTTTTATTTCAGGCAGGACTGGATCGAGATTCTGAAATCGATCACAAAAAAAAATGGTATGATCTGGAAACTTGTTATCGGTACTCTCCCGGCTGCAATATTCGGAATACTTCTACATGACTGGATTGAGCAAAACAGGAGCCCTGTCATTATCACTTTTACTCTATGTTTTGTATCGATACTTATGCTCTTATCTGAACATAACTATAATAAATCAGAACGTTTTGGCATCGGAAAAATCACTTTCAGGGATGCCTTATTTATAGGCATTGCCCAGGCCTTCGCACTTATCCCCGGAGTGTCAAGGTCCGGAATAACAATTATTGCCGGAATCGCAATAAAACTGAAGAGAAATGACGCTGCCCGATTTTCATTTCTGCTCGCCACCCCTGCAGTTGCAGGCGCGAGCCTGCTTGAAACAGGGAATCTTATCGGCTCTGAAAATGTAGATGCAGGCCTTTTAGTAACCGGCATTCTGGTTTCTGCCGTTGTCGGATATGTCGCGATAAAATACCTGATTATCTTCCTTCGCTCTTATTCATTAAGACCTTTCGCCTATTATCGTTTTTTACTTGCTTTTGTTATCATATTTTCAATATGGAGGAATACTTAAGATATGTTATCTGTTAATCGCTTTTCGTTGAATAGCCAAACATTTTGGGATAGCAGAAATTTGCAGCTAATAACTGATTACTCGTTACAAATTACTCGTTACTGATGGACCGGGGCAACAGGATAAAAGAGGAGATTAAGGGTGTCTTGGCCGTTCTTGCAGGACTAATCATAGCAATAAGCCTTATAAGCAATAATGCATGGGATCAGTCCTTTTCCACACACAGCACCGAATTAAAGAACCTGCTAGGCCATTTCGGTTCTAAATTTTCAGACATTCTGTTTCAGTCTGTGGGTTTCGCTTCCTATGTCATTCCGGTAATTTTTCTTATCAGCGGGACCAGAAAAATTATGGGCAAAGAGCTGAAACAGACGTGGTATATGTTTGCCCTCATATTTGTAATTGTGGTTCTCTCCACCTCTTCCCTTCTCGCACTCACTTTTGGCACGCGGTACGGCGGTTACCACCCCGGTGGAGCCGCAGGAATACTCATTACTGAACAAACAGTAAAGTTTATCTCCTTGACCGGTTCATATCTGCTTTTTGTTACGCTTACACTTATTGCAATGATGTACCTCATTCAATTCTCGCTCGTAACATTTGCCGAAACAGTCAGGAATAAAATCTCTCTTGTTTTAAATACGATATCCCATATGAGAGACAAAAGGAAAAAGTCTGTCAAACAACCACGTATTGATGAGCCTAAAATCCCTGAGCCCTCATATAAACAGGAACCTCTTCCGCTTGACGAGCCGGAGATCAGAGTAAAACCACAGCCAAAGATAATCTCAAGGCCTATAAAGAAAATTTCGAGTGACTACGAACTTCCGGATATCGAACTTTTAAAATACCCCCCTCCTTCCAGGTCAAAACCGGCAAAAGAAGAATTGATAGATAGATCTGACCTTCTGGAGCGCAAGCTGCTGGATTATTCAGTAGAGGGGAAAGTGACCTATGTATCTCCCGGGCCGATCGTCACGATGTTTGAGTTTGAACCAGCGCCCGGAATTAAAATAAGCAAGATTATGTCTCTGGCTGACGATCTCGCTATGGCGCTCAAGGCAAGCAGTATTCGTATTTCTCCTATACACGGGAGGTCAACCCTCGGAATTGAGGTGCCTAATAAAGACAGGGAAGACGTCTTTCTGAGAGAGATTATATCTAATGATTCATTTAATAAAAGTCATTCAAAATTGACAGTAGCCTTTGGAAAGGATATCTTCGGGGTTCCGGTGCTCGCCGACCTGGCCAGAATGCCCCATCTGCTGATCGCGGGCGCTACCGGGTCCGGCAAGAGCGTTGGCATGAACAGCATTATTGTCAGCCTTTTATACAGATCAACTCCCAAGGAAGTAAAGATGCTTATGATAGATCCCAAAATGCTTGAGCTGTCCGCTTATGAAGAGATTCCACACCTGTTAATGCCGGTAATCACATTACCGAAAGAGGCGTCAAATGCTCTGAAAAGGCTGGTGATCGAAATGGAGCGACGCTACAGGCTGCTTGCTGACTCCGGTGCAAGAAATATCGAGGCATATAATAAAAAAGTGGTATCTGCCCGTTCAATGCCTGACAGGGATTCTGATGAAGACGAAAGAGAGTTTCTTCCTTATATTGTTATATTCATTGACGAACTTGCTGATCTCATGTTTGCTTCAGGCAGGGAGGTTGAAGACTCGATCGCAAGACTTGCCCAGATGGCACGGGCCGCAGGAATTCATCTGATCCTTGCAACGCAGAGACCTTCTGTTGATGTCATAACAGGAATTATCAAGGCGAATTTCCCCTCAAGATTATCTTTTCAGGTATCTTCTAAACTTGATTCAAGGATTATCCTTGACACTTATGGCGCTGATCAACTGCTTGGCAAGGGAGACATGCTGTTCACAAGTCCGGGTAAAAAGATAAAGAGGATTCACGGCGCCTATGTAAGCGAAGAGGAAATCCGGGCTGTAGTCAATTTTATCAAGGCTCAGGCAGGGCCCGATTACACACTGTTTGAAGATCTTGCAGCAGACACGGTGGAACCTTCCCGGTTTGAAGAACAGGATGAACTTTATGCTCAGGCAAAAGATCATGTTTTAGCAGCAGGACAGGCATCCATATCGTACATTCAACGCAGGATGAAAATTGGATACAACAGGGCAGCACGGATTATGGAGATGCTTGAGGAAGAAGGAATTGTCGGACCTCCGGGTGAAGCCGGAAAACCAAGAGACGTTCTCAGGAGAATGTAATGAATAGACAGTGCTCAGCAAAAAGATGCCTTAGTTTTTACATTATATTTACAATTATCTTAGCAATAAATTATTTGCCGTTACCCATCACCCATTACTCATTACCGATCACCGCTGCATCCGCTGCAACTCTTGATGAAATTGTTGAAAGCTTGCAACAGCAACTGGCATCAGTGACTGATATTAAAGGCTCATTTGCTCAGACAAGTTATATAGAAGATATCGAGCAGACACAAAAATATTCAGGCATGTTTTTTATAAAAAAACCGTCTAATATGATGTGGGAATACTCAAAGCCCCGTGATGAAAAGGTAGTGATCAGTAATAGTACTACCTGGATATACAAGAAATCCGAAAACCAGGTAATCAAGACAAAGTTCAGTAATAAATCTTACAGCCAGGTCCCGATCACGCTGCTGGCAAGTTTCGAAAACATTCGTGATGATTACGATATATCAATACCTGAAAAAAATGCCCTCCAGCTCATTCCAAAACATGACATAGGATTTATAAAAACTATTGTTATAGAAACTGTTAAAGGTAATTTCCCTATCAAGATGTTTACGGAAATCGACATATATGGAAATATAATTATGATAGAACTCTCGAATATAAGTACGAACTCCGGACTTGACGATGAGCTGTTTATTTTCAAAATACCTCCGGGTGCAGAGGTGTATGACATGAGTCAGGAGTGAAACTCCCCGTGGCAAGCCACAGGGTATTCAGCAAAGGAGTTTGATAAATTGGATCAGATTAAGAATATAAAAAATGAAACATAAAAGATAAAAATGCGGAACAAAAATCAAAAAAATAATTTTTGCTTTTTTATTTTAGATATTTAAGATTTTACTATGCCTCCCAAAAAAAGACGGGTTAGCAAAAAAAAGAAAAAGCATCACATCATCCTGATTCTCTTCCTGATATTACTGGGAGTTTTTTTTCTGTTCGAGGAGTTTGGCAAGCAGGATATTCCGCAGAGTATACTGAATATATTCAAGTCTGATTCTGTAGAAATGGACACCCTTTTGCCAGAGACACCCTTGACCAGAGAACTGCCTAAAGTATCACTCGTCATCGATGACCTTGGCCCCAATAAAAAGATGGCCATATCTGTTCTTGTTATAGATGCGCCTCTTACACTTTCTATCCTGCCTCAGGAGGTTTATTCTGAATGGATAGCAGAGGAGGGGCAGAAGCTTGGGCGGGATATAATAGTACATGTGCCGATGGAGGCATCAAGGCCTCTCAGGCTCGGTAATGGCGGTCTTTATACATGGATGACTGATAGGGAAATCGCTGAAACATTGGAAAAGGATATTCTATCGGTCCCGCATATCATCGGCGCAAGCAGCCATATGGGATCAGCTTTCACAGAAGACGAACGTGTCATGAAAGTGGTAATTTCAGAGCTGAAAAAGCATAAACTTCTTTTTCTTGATAGTATTACAACTTCAAAAACAGTCGGTCACAAAATAGACAAAGCTAAAGAGATAAACACTATTCAGAGTGACGCGATTCCCCTG
>CAYPIT010000142.1:0-5370 GCA_964410825.1 uncultured Nitrospiraceae bacterium | reverse complement strand
TAATCCCAAAAGCTAAGCTATCTTTCCCCCCTAAAGTCCCGAGGTCAGTCATTACACCATTTTCATATAAAAAAGCGTGAAAGTCGACAGCACCAGAATACCCAACAACCTGCCCGCTATTATTAATGTCAGATGCAGAACTATTCAAACCTCCAAAAGGATTACCAAGGTCAGTCATTACTCCATTTTCATATAAGAAAGCATGATGTCTTCCTGTGCTTATATCTGAATGTCCTACAATTTGCCCGTAATCATTAATTGCGTATGCATCACTACTATAAACTCCATCAAGAGTCCCAAGGTCGGTCATTACTCCATTTTCATATAAGAAAGCATGAGAACCACTATTGTTTGTGTTGGCATAGCCAACAACCTGACCATTATTATTGATATCATACGCTTTACTGTGATTACCACCTAAAGCCCCAAGGTCAGTCATTAAACCATTTTCATATAGAAATGCTCGATTTTGAGCAGAAACATTTTTAGACATACCAACAATCTGTCCTACGTTATTTATACCATAAGGGGTAGCACTATTATTACCACCAAGTGAGCCAAGTTCTGTAATTATTCCGTTATCGTACAAAAATGCTATACCATCACCTGAAGCAGACAAATAAACGCCGGTTATTTGCCCCATATTATTAATGTCACTTGCTGTGCTATAAACGCTTGGAAGCAGAGCATCAAGGTCAATAATCTCATATTGAAAATCAATAACTGTAAACAAACCAGTAAGCATATTAGATTCGCATCCATCTAAATCAATTACTGTCATTTTAAATGAATAAGTATCTGCTATAGAAGTACTTACAGTTAGTTGGAAAGATAATGTTCCAGATGTTATTCCATTTGCACCTGTTATAGGAAATGAACTATCTCTGACTAAAGCACCATTTGAATCATTTACTTGAATGCGTAAAGAACTTACATCTCCTCCGTTGTCAATGAACCCCAATGAACCACTTACATCAGCAGTACCGCCCCCTGCATTAAGGGCTACAGAGTTAGGTAAGTATTGCAAGTTAGAAATAGCAGGAGTATGTAAACAGTTATTAGGATTATTGCTCCCACCATCACTACTTCCTCCACCTCCACTACCACAAGCAAGAAGTGACAGAATAACTAACCCTAATAATACTGACAAAAGAGTTCTTATTTTTTTCATTTCCTCCCCCTCATGTAGATACAAATATGGCGTGAAAATCTATATAAAAAAAGAATTGGTTTCGCAAAAGTATTATTTATTATAGCAAAATAGGTTAAAGATTATGTAAAAAAATACGTCATTCTATATGGATTGATTTCGTATATATTAATTGACATGATACCGTGCATATTTTAAACTTCACTCACTACCGGTTTAAAGCAATTTAGTTACATGGACGACTCGGCAAAAGAACCCGTAAAAATACAGACTATGTTTTCAACAATAGCCCACCGCTATGACCTGCTTAACAGGGTGTTGAGTCTGGGCATTGACCGATACTGGAGAAGATTTGCTGTCAACCAGCTTCCTGATATTAAGAATCCGGAATTTCTGGATGTAGCCACAGGCACATGTGATGTTGCCCTGGAAATTGTCAAAAAATCTCCTGACGCCAAGGTAACCGGTGTTGATTTCAGTGAGGGTATGATAATGATCGGAAAAGAAAAGGTTAGAAATGCAGGCCTTAATGACCGTATAGATATACATTTTGGTGATGCTTCAAAATTATTGTTCGATGACAGTAAATTTGACGGCTCAATAATAGCGTTTGGTATAAGAAATGTGCATGAATATGAAAAAGGCATTAGCGAAATGGGAAGGGTCGTTAAAAGCGGTGGAAAAGTTGTGATTTTAGAATTCACCAATGTTCAGAACAGATTGTTCAAACCTGTCTACAGATTTTATATTACAAAATTCCTCCCATTTATCGGAGAAATTATTTCAGGCAAAAAAGGGGCTTACAAATACCTGCCTGATTCAATGCTCAGTTTCCCTGTTCCGGAAAAGCTTAAAAGCATAATGGAAGAGACAGGTCTTCAGAATGTCAAATATCACAAGCTCACATTCGGAATTGTAGCCGTTCATGTTGGGACAGTAAAATGAATCGTTTTGTTGTTCAGGAGCATCATGCACGCAACCTGCATTGGGACTTCAGGCTTGAGAAAGATGGCATGCTGAAAAGCTGGGCTGTCCCAAAAGGCCCTCCAGAGAAAAAACTGGTAAAGCGGCTCGCGATTCAGGTAGAAGACCATGAACTCGATTATATCGACTTTGAAGGCGAAATCGCGGCAGGCGAATATGGCGCAGGCTCTGTAACTATCTGGGACAATGGCACATATGAACTTGAATCCGAATCATCAAAGAGTATCACCTTTGAACTAAACGGCAAACGCCTCAAGGGAAGATACAGTCTCGTATATCTTAGAAACAAACAATGGCTTTTGATAAAGCTGTAAAAAGGAGGATTTCAGGGGGTCAGTCTGTTATGAACTCAAAAGAATTACTCAGGCAGGGATTGACCGAGTTAAACATCACCTGTTCTGAAAAACAAACTGATGCCTTTATGATTTACCTCTCTGAGCTCAAAAAGTGGAACCGTGCCTATAATCTCACCGGCATCAAGTCAGATGAGGATATAATCATTAAACATTTTATTGATTCCCTGCTTTTTGTGAAGGTTATGCAGGACACACATTTACGAATAGCCGATGTTGGAACAGGCGCAGGCTTTCCCGGAATCCCTGTCAAAATTATCAGGCCGGAAACAGAAATTACTCTTATTGAGTCTTCAAGAAAGAAAACGGTCTTTCTGAGACATATAATCAGGCGACTCAAGCTACAAGGAATCGATGTTATGCAACAGAGGATCGAGAATCTTGATAGTTGTTACAAAAATACATACGACTCTATCATATCCAGGGCAACGTTCAGCATTAAAGACTTCTTAATAGCAGCCTGTCCTTATATTAAGGACGGAGGAAATCTCATTTTAAATAAAGGACCAAAAATCACAAAGGAGTTTATGGAGTTAGACAAATTTCCTGATAAGAAGAAATGCGTCAAAGATATCCTGAATCTCCAGTTGCCGTATCTGAAAGCTGATAGAAGCCTGGTTGTGTTAGAGTGTAAAAAAATGTCCTCAATGCGATAATTCAAATTCTCTTCCATATGTTAAAATGTAGCAATGAAATCCTGTGTAGTTGCTATGACAGGTGCAAGCGGTTCGATTTACGGCCTCAGGCTTATAGAGGAACTGTTAAAATGCGTTGATACTATCCATATATGTATTTCGAGTCAGTCTTTTTTTATAATCAGGACCGAAACAGGTGTTGAATGGTCAGGTGAAAGAGCACCTGACATAGAAAAAAATATTCAAAACTATTACTCTTCAACAAATATTAATTACTACGACAACAGTAATCTGACCGCACCTCTGTCCAGCGGCTCTTTTCATACAGATGGTATGTTTGTTGTCCCATGCTCAATGAAAAGTCTTTCCGGAATAGCCAGTGGTTATGCAAGCAATCTCATCGAAAGGGCAGCAGATGTTACTTTGAAAGAGGGAAGAAAGCTGGTGATCGCTCCTCGCGAGATGCCTTTCAATGCAATACATCTGGAGAATATGCTCAAGCTCTCCCGTGCAGGAGCGATAATCGCGCCACCTGTACCAGCTTATTACCAACAGCCCAGGGACATAAATGATATTGTTAATTTTGTTGTAGGCAAGATCCTTGACACTTCAGGGATTGACCATAACCTGTTCAAAAGATGGGAGTAATTCAAGAGTTTCCAACCTGCTGCTGTCCGCAAATTTCATTTATTAAGAAAGGGACGCCTTATGTTCAACCTTGTTAGTTTTGCCGGAATATTTATTCTCATGGCTTTTGCCTGGCTGCTTTCATCGAACAGGCAAGTTATCAACTGGAGGGTAATCATATGGGGATGTATCCTCCAGCTGGCTTTTGCTGTGTTCATATTTGTATTACCGGCAGGAGCAGATATATTTATGTTCATCAATGATATCCTGGTTAAGGTTATTGATGTTGCCAGTTCAGGCACTAAATTCCTTTTTGGCAGACTTGCCCTTCCGCCGGGAACCACAAATGAATGGGGAGAAGAGTCACTGGGTTTTATCTTTGCTGTTCAGGTACTGCCACAAATTATATTCTTTGCCAGTCTTATGGCTGTTTTGTACTATATTGGATTTATGTCCTGGCTTATAAAAATATTTGCAAGAATTTTCACAACACTAATGAAGGTAAGTGGAGCCGAAGCTTTGTGTACATCAAGCAATATCTTTGTCGGGATCGAATCTGCAACTACAGTCCGACCTTACCTTGACAGGATGACTCGCTCTGAACTATGTACAATACTCACAGCCGGCATGGCTACAATTGCATCGACAGTCCTGGCTATCTATATTTTAATACTCCAAAAACAGTTTCCCACAATCGCTGGACATCTTGTATCAGCATCTTTCCTGTCAGCACCAGCAGCCATAATAATGTCAAAAATCCTGCTTCCCGAGACAGAATCACCCGAGACCCTCGGAATGGATGTGAAACCTTTTTATAAAAAAGAATCATCTATAATCGAAGCAATTATTAATGGCGCTAATGCAGGACTGAAGCTGGCAGTCGGGGTTGTGGCACTGCTTATTGCCTTTCTTGGCCTGGTAGCGTTAGTAGACTTTATTTTTACGGGGGCGGGCTCAAAGATTAGCGGAATTATCAACATTAATATTGACTGGTCTTTAAAAGGCCTTCTGGGATATATATTTTATCCATTTACTCTGATTATAGGTGTCCCTCCATCAGATGCTTTCGAAATATCAAAGATAATAGGTGAAAGGGCTATAGTCACCGAGACTAAATCCTATATGGACCTCGCTACTCTGATTTCAACAGGCGCACTTCACAATCCACGCTCAGCGTTTCTCGCCACATATGCCCTTTGCGGATTTGCGCACGTGGCGTCTCTGGCGATATTTGTTGGTGGAATCGCTGCCCTTGTCCCCAACAGAACAGCGGACCTCTCGGCAGTCGGCCCAAGAGCGCTTCTGGCAGCTACACTTGCATGCCTCATGACAACTTCTGTTGCCGGCAATTTTTTTTGTGGAATTATTAAGCAGGGTTAAATACCTGGACTCAAGCCACTCTTTAGCAAATGAACTTGCAACAGAAACAGTTAACACATTTTTTTTTAAAGACTGGGGACGTATGTTTTCAAACCAGGTTTTATATGTAGGTAGATTTATATTACTTTTTATATCTGTAAGGATGTTTTGCCAAACACTGTTGATCTCGCCATTCATAAAACAATATTAAATATTATTTGAATAATATTCAAGGTATTTCAAGCCTTTCTTGGACAATTTT